>NZ_JBEOWF010000017.1:0-216270 GCF_040295925.1 Streptomyces sp. NPDC002588 | reverse complement strand
AACCGGCAGCCCGAACACCCGGCGGTCCTCCGCGGCCACCGGGCACACAGTCATGTCCACACCCACCCTGACCTGGTGATATTTACGCGTCAGAGAGAGGAATCATGACCAGCACCCTGCAGCCGGCGACCACGACCGAGGCGGTGAAGCTCCCGGGCCGCTGGCTCGCGCTGTCCGTCCTCGTGCTCGCCGTGCTGCTGGTGGCCGTCGACGCGACCGTCCTCGGCCTCGCGACCCCCTACATCAGCGAGGACCTGAACCCCACCGGCACCCAGCTGCTCTGGATCGGCGACGTCTACTCCTTCGTCATCGCCGGCCTGCTGGTGTCCATGGGCAGCCTCGGCGACCGCATCGGCCGCAAGCGGATCCTGCTCGTCGGCGCCACCGCCTTCGGCCTCCTCTCCGTCCTGAACGCCTACGCGACGACACCGGAGATGATGATCGCGTCCCGCGCCCTGCTCGGCGTCGCCGGCGCGACCCTCATGCCCGCCACGCTCGCCCTGATCCGCAACATCTTCCACGATCCGCGCGAACGCAGCCTGGCCGTCGGCATCTGGGGCGCGACGGCCTCCGCGGGCACCGCGGTGGGCCCCGTCGCGGGCGGCTTCCTCCTCGAACACTTCTGGTGGGGCTCGGTCTTCCTCATCAACCTGCCCGTGATGGTGGTGCTCGTCCTGGTCGGCGCGAGGACCCTGCCGGAGTCGAAGAACCCCAGCCCCGGCCCGCTGGACCTGCCCAGCGTGCTCCTGTCGCTGGTCGGCATGATCGCCCTGGTGTACGGCGTCAAGGAGGCGGCAGGCCACGGCGTCACCCGGGAGCCGCTGACGGCGGGTCTGCTGGGCGCGGCGGCGCTGTACGGCTTCGTACGCCGTCAGCTCACCCTCCCCGCCCCGCTGCTGGACATGCGCCTGTTCCGCAGTCGCGGCTTCAGCGGCGCCGTACTGGCCGATCTGCTGACCGTCCTCGGACTGTCCGGCCTGGTCTTCTTCCTCTCCCAGTACCTGCAACTGGTGCAGGGCCGACGCCCTCTGGAGGCGGGCCTCGCCGAACTGCCCGCGGCGGTGGGCGCGGTGGCGGCCGGCCTGGTCGCGGGCCGGGTGGCCCGCCGCCACTCGGTCCGGGCCGTGGTCTGCGGCGGCCTCGCGGCGATCGGCCTGGCCCTGGCCGCGCTGACGGCGCTGGACGCGACGACCGGCTACCCGCTTCTGGGCGCGGCCCTGCTGGTGGTCGGCATCGGCGCCGGGTTCTCCTTCACGGTGACCTCCGACGTCATCCTGTCCTCGGTCCCCAAGGACCAGGCGGGAGCGGCGTCGGCGGTGTCCGAAACGGCCTACGAACTGGGCGCGGCCCTCGGCATCGCCGTACTCGGCTCGATCGTCACGGGCGTCTACCGCGGTTTCCCCGCTCCGGCGGACACACCGGCCGGGGCGCACGAGTCGCTGGGCGGCGCGGTGGAGGCGGCGGGGCGAATGCCCGCGGCCGAGGCCGACACCATGCTGTCGTCGGCCCGGGAGGCTTTCGTCGACGGCCTCGGCGCGGCATCGGCGGTCGGTGCGGCGGTCCTGCTGGCAGCGGCGGTGGCGACCTGGTACATGCTCAGGGGACAGCGCCTGGAGAACGCCGGGTAAGGGCCGTGGCCCAGGGGAGCGGGGAGCACCCGCCCCCGGCGTACAACCGCTACGCCGCCTTGGCCTTGGTCGCGTACATGTCCACGTACTCCTGACCGGACAACCGCATGACCTCGGCCATCACCGAGTCCGTCACGGCCCGCAGCACATACCGGTCCCGGTCCATCCCGTCGTACCGGGAGAACTCCATCGCCTCACCGAACCGGACGGTCACCCGCCCCGGGCGGGGCATCCCCGCGCCGCCCGGCTGCAACTTGTCCGTCCCGATCATCGCGAAGGGAACGACCGGCGCCCCGGTCATCAGCGTCAGCCGGGCGATCCCGGTACGCCCCCGGTACAGCCGGCCGTCGGGCGACCGTGTCCCCTCGGGGTAGATCCCGAAGACCTTCCCCTCCTCCAGCACCCGCCGCCCGGTCATCAGCGCGGCCACGCCCCCTCGGCCGCCGTCCCGGTCCACCGGGATCATGCCGACACCGGTGAAGAACCAGGCCATCAGCCTGCCCTTGAGGGTCTTGCCGGTGACGTACTCGTCCTTGCCGATGAAGAAGACCTGCCGGTCGCACACGAGCGGCAGGATCATCGAGTCGATGAACGTGAGGTGGTTGCCGGCCAGGATGACGGGACCGTCGCCCGGGATGTGCTCCGCGCCCTCGACCCGAGGGCGGAACATCAGGCGCATGACCGGTCCGAGCACTGCCTTGATGAGCGCGAAGCGGGACAACGTGCCCTCCGATGCCAGGGAAAAACCGTATGAGTCCGTGCAGGTGAGGACGATACTCGCGGCTGTGGGGGTGGCGCACATCGGGTCACCCAGGTCTTACGCACTGTTGACGTACGTTTACCTGTACGGCCGTACCGTTGCCCGCCCGTCATCCGGGGGGAACGATTTGAACAACGACGTGAAACCGGGGGAGCCATGGGTATCGCCGCAGCCTTCGCCGTGCCGGTGGTCGTCCTTGCCGCCGCCGTGACGGTCCTGGTGCGCAGGGACCGCCGCCGCTTCTCGGGGGGCCCGGACTCGGCCCGCGTCGAAGCGGAGGCGACCCGCGGTCTGCGCGAGGCCCGCGGCAGGGTTCGCCTGTCGAACCGCTTTGTCGCACCCGGAACGCTCGGTGCCCTGCGTGACCGTGACGACAGAAGCCGGTACTGACCGACTGCCCCCGACCGCTGCGGTCATTCCGACGTTCCGTCACATCGCCCGGCTCGCCGCGGATGCACCCGTACGGCACACGCCATTCAGTGTCACCCGCGTGTTGGGACCGAGGTCTCCCGACGGTCATGTCCACGCCCCTACGATCGGCCCGCACGAACGAGCCGACGGCCAGGAGGGCCTCATGGGATCGCAGGACGCGCGGACGAACGAGCAGGCGAGTGTGGGCGGTACCGGACGACGGGCGCTGCTCGGTGCCGCGATGCTCGGCGCCACCGGAAGCGTCCTCGGTCTGCCGGGCACGGCGCGGGCCGCCGAGGCCCGCCACCCCGGCGGCGGCGGGCTGGAGAGCCTCCCGGTCCCGACGATCATCGGCCACCGCGGCGCCAGCGGCTACCGCCCCGAGCACACCTTCGGCTCCTACCAGCTCGCCCTCGACCTGGGTGCCGACATCGTCGAGGCGGGCGACCTCGTCCCCACCAAGGACGGCCATCTGGTCTGCCGCCACGAGCCGGAGATCGGCGGGACGACGGACGTCGCCCGGCACCCCGAGTTCGCCGACCGCAGGACGACGAAGGTCGTGGACGGTGTCTCCTACACCGGCTGGTTCGCCGAGGACTTCACCCTCGCCGAGCTGAAGACCCTCCGCGCGGTCGAGCGCATCCCCGACTACCGTCCGCACAACACGCTCTACGACGGCCGCTGGGAGATCCCGACCTTCGAGGAAGTCCTCAAGTGGCAGGACGAGCAGACCCGCAGGCGTGGCAGGCAGGTCTGGATCTACCCCGAGACCAAGCACCCCACCTACTTCCGCAAGCTGGGTCTCGGCCTCGAGGAGCGGGTCGCCAAGCTGCTGCACAGGTACGGCAAGGACAGGAAGAACTCGCCGGTCGTCCTGCAGTCCTTCGAGCCGACCAGCATCCAGCGCCTGAACAAGCTGGTCGACAACCCCCTCGTCGTGCTGCTGTCCACGGCGAGCTCCCGTCCCTGGGACTTCGTCGAGACGGGCGACCCGCGCACCGTCGCCGACCTGATCACCCGGGCAGGGCTGCGCGAGATCGCCGGCTACGCCCAGGGCATCGGCCCGACCCTCGACCTGGTCATCCCGAAGGACGACAACGGCAACCTCACCACCCCGACCACCCTGGTCAAGGACGCCCACGCGGTGGGCCTGATCCTGCACCCGTACACCATGCGCAACGAGAACCCCTTCCTGCCCGCGAACTTCCGCAAGGGCACGGACGCGGACGGGTACGGCGACCCCTTCGGTGCCTTCCGGACCTACTTCGCCACCGGCATCGACGGAGTCTTCACCGACAACGCGGACACCGGCCTCCTCGCCCGCGAGGACTTCGTCAACGGCTGATTCCCCGTTGGAGTGACATACGGCCGCCCGGGCAACCAGCCGCCCGGGCGGCCGCATCGTGTGGCACATGACGCACGACCTGCTCACCGACCTGCACCCCCTCCTCACCGCCGAGGCCCGCGCCGAGGCCCACGCCACCGGAACCGAACCCGGCGACCTCGAACAGGCGGTCTGGCTCCGCCTCCTCGAGCACCTCGCCACCGACGGCCTCCCGCCCGACCCCCACAGCTGGCTGCGCCGGGCCGTGCGCGCCGAGGTCCGCCGCACCCGCCGCACGACCCGCCGCGAGCGGCCGTACGAGACCGACCCGGTCGACGACCGCGACCAGGGGCCCGAGCAGCTCGCGCTCACCACCGCCCAACGCCGCGCCCTGCGCGAGGCGGTGCACCGGCTGCCCGGCCGCTGCTCCCGGCTGCTCCTGGCCCTGCTCTCACCCGGGGACCTCACCTACCGGGAGATCGCGGGGGAGTTGGGTATCTCACAGGGCAGTCTCGGACCGGAACGTTCCAGATGTCTGGGATGTCTTCGACGTTTGCTCGCCCCGGAGGTTGCGACCGGTCGAGGGCGGGGATAGGAGTGAAGGACCAATGGCGATCAGGTGAGCGGGAGGCGTGCGCACATGGGCATGAGCGTGACCATCTCGGTGGCGACCGAGCAGGATGCCGAGCAGATCTTCAGGCTGCAGTACCTGTGCTTCCAGAGCGAAGCCGCGCTGTACGGCAACTACCGGATCGCCCCGCTCGTCCAGAGCCTCGACTCGGTCAAGGAGGAACTCGCCGCCGACTGCGTCTTCGTGGCCCGGCTGGGCGACGAGGTGGTCGGCTCGGTCCGCGGCCACATCACCGACGACGGCGCCGCCTCGATCGGCAAGCTCTGCGTCCACCCCCGCCTCCAGGGCCACGGCATCGGCGCGCGGCTGCTGCGCGCCGCCGAGTCCGCCCTGGCCGAGGAGCGCGGCGCCAAGCGGTTCCGCCTCCACACGGGCCACCGCAGCGAGGGCAGCCTCCGTCTCTACCGCCGCGTCGGCTACGAGACGGTGGGCACCTCCCAGGGCACGGACGGCGTACCGATGATCGTCCTGGAGAAGGCGGCGGGGGAGTACGCGGCTACGGCTTAGCCGTACGCGACTTCCGCAGCCAGTACAGGGCCGACAGCGGCAGCAGCACGGGGATGAACACGTACCCCATGCCGTAGTCCGACCACACCGTCGCATCCGGGAACGCGCCCCGGTCGACCAGGGTCCAGGTACCGACGATCAGCACACCCGCGAGCTCGGCGGCGCAGCACACCTGTGCCGCCCTGCGCGCCGTCTCCCCGCCGCGCACCAGCGAGTAGGTGATGAACCCGTACACGACCCCCGCCACCGCCGACAGCGAATAGGCCAGCGGCGCCCGGTCGAACTCCGTCGCGATCTGGTACGCCGAGCGCGACACCGCGCCGACCACCATCACACCGTAGAACCACACCAGCACCAGGCCCGGCCCGCTGATCAGCCGGGCCGGCCTGTCCTGAACGGCCGCCATCTCAGCCTCCCCAGATGTCGTAGAGCCGTACCTCGAGGACGGCGAGGACGACCGCGCCGGCGGCGACCGTCACCGAACCCCAGCGTGTCCGCTCGGCCAGTGACATGAACGCCGCCGCCGGGACGCACGCGAACGCGCCCAGCAGATACGCCACGAAGATCGTCGTGCCCTGCTCCGGCTTCTCGCCCCGCGCCAGCTGCACGATCCCGACCACCAGCTGGACCACGGCCAGCAGCGAGACCACGGCCATCCCGATGAAGTGCCAGTCCTTCGTCGGCTGGTCACGGTAGGCCGCCCAGCCGCACCAGGCGGCGAGCAGCAACGCGGCGACGCCGCACGCCAGCGTCAGGGCATCAAGCATGCAGTGACCTTATTACGGCGGAATCGGCCCCCCGCTGCCGCCCCCGGGCGCCGACGTAGGGTCGGGGCCATGACCACGATGCACGCCCAGGCCCTCCTCTTCGACAACGACGGCACCCTCGTCTCCACTCTCGCCTCCGTGGAGCGCTGCTGGATCAGGTGGGCCGGGGAGTATGGCATCACCGCCGAGGACTTCGCCCGGACCGAGCTGCACGGCCGCACCGCCGTGGAGATAGTCGCCGATCTGGTGCCGGCCCACCTGGTCCCGGAGGCCGTGGCGCGGGTGGAGCAGCTGGAGGTCGAGGACGTGCCGAACGGCGGTGTCGAGCTCCTCCCCGGCACCAGGGACCTCCTCGACTCGCTCCCCGCCGACCGCTGGGCCGTCGCCACCTCCGCCACCCGGCGGCTGGCCGAGGCCCGGCTCGCCGCCGTCGGGATCAGCCCGAAGGTCCTGGTCACCGCGGACGACGTCACCCGCGGCAAGCCGGACCCCGAGCCCTATCTGCTGGCCGCCCGCGAACTGGGTGTCGACCCCGCCCGCTGTGTCGTCCTCGAGGACGCGCCGGCCGGTCTGCGCGCGGCCCGCGCCGCCGGGATGGCCACCGTGGCATTGACCACAACCCACCAGGCCCACGAGCTCGACGCCGACCTGGTGGTGCGGGACCTCTCCGCCCTGTCGGCACTGGTCACCGGCGGGGGCGTGGAGATCTCCGTCCGCGGCTGAGCGCTGCCCACCGTCTGTCCGCCACTGTCCACCGCTGTCCGGCATACGGACAGCGGGTTCTCGGTCGATTCAATACGTCTGATTTACTGATCGCATGACCACGACGAGCCACCGCACCCTTGCGACCGAGGCGACCATGACGCCCGGTGCTCGTTGTCTGTGTCGAATGCGCGCCTTCTAGAGGGCCCCCGCACCACCCCGAGCCTCGCGCCCCGAAGCGAGCCGCCGTGGCACGTCCGTATGCCCTGCCCGTACGTGACCGAGTCCCCCGCGCATGACTTTTCCCCTGTACCAGGGCACACCCACGCCCGCGTACTCGACAGTGACGGAACACCCCTGTGATCACGACAACAGGCCTCACCAAGGTCTACCGCTCGCGCGGCGGCCGTGAGGTCACCGCCCTGGACGGCGTCGACCTGCACGTCCGCGAAGGCGAGGTCTACGGCGTCATCGGCCAGTCCGGCGCCGGAAAGTCCTCCCTGATCCGCTGCGTCAACCTCCTGGAGCGCCCCACCGCCGGCACGGTCAGAGTCGCCGGCCGGGACCTCACCGCCCTCGCCGGGCGCGGACCCCGGGCCGGCAAGGAGCTGCGGGAGGCGCGCAGCCGCATCGGCATGGTCTTCCAGCACTTCAACCTGCTGTCCTCGCGGACTGTGCAGGACAACGTCGAACTGCCGCTGGAGATCCTCGGCCACTCCGGGAAGGAACGTTCCCGCAAGGCCCTGGAACTGCTCGACCTGGTCGGGCTCAGCGACAAGGCGAAATCCTACCCGGCCCAGCTCTCCGGCGGCCAGAAGCAGCGCGTCGGCATCGCCCGCGCCCTGGCCGGCGACCCCAAGGTGCTCCTCTCCGACGAGGCGACCAGCGCCCTCGACCCCGAGACCACCCGCTCAATCCTCCGGCTGCTGCGCGACCTGAACCGGCAACTGGGCCTGACGGTCCTGCTCATCACCCACGAGATGGACGTGGTCAAGTCGATCTGCGACTCCGCCGCGCTCATGGAGCGGGGCCGGATCGTGGAGTCCGGCACGGTCAGCGAACTGCTCGCGACCCCGGGCTCGGAGCTGGCCGCCGCGCTGTTCCCGGTCGGCGGCGAGGCCACCGGCGACGACCGCACCGTCCTCGACGTCACCTTCCACGGTGAGGCCGCGACCCAGCCGGTCATCTCCCGGCTGTCGCGCACCTACAACATCGACATCTCCATCCTCGGCGCCGCCATCGACACCGTCGGCGGTCTCCAGGTCGGCCGGATGCGCATCGAACTCCCCGGCCGCTACGAGGACAACGTCGTACCCGTCGGCTTCCTGCGCGAACAGGGCCTGCAGATCGACGTACTGGTCGAGGAGGGGGCCGAGTGACCTGGCCGGAAATGCAGCCCCTGCTCTCGCAGGCCTGTTGGGACACCCTCTACATGGTCGGCTGGTCCACCCTCGCCGCCGTCGTCGGCGGTCTCCCGCTCGGCGTCCTGCTGGTCCTCACCGACCGGGGCGGCCTGCTGCAGAACACCGTCGCCAACAAGGTGATCGGGCAGGTCGTGAACGTGGCCCGTTCGATGCCGTTCATCATCCTGATCGTGGCGCTGATGGGCTTCACCCGGACGATCACGGGCACGACCATCGGCCGGGAGGCCGCCATCGTGCCACTGGCCGTCGGCGCGATCCCGTTCTTCGCGCGCCTCGTCGAGACGGCTGTCCGCGAAGTGGACGGCGGGCTCGTCGAGGCCGTACAGGCGATGGGCGGCAACACCTGGACCGTCGTCCGCAAGGTCCTCGTCCCCGAGGCCCTGCCCTCCCTCATCGCCGGCACCACCACCACGGTCGTCGCCCTCATCGGCTACTCCGCCATGGCCGGCACGGTCGGCGCCGGCGGCCTCGGCGACATCGCGATCCGCTACGGCTACCAGCGCTTCGAGACCGAACTGATGTGGATCACCGTCGCGATCCTGGCCGTCGTCATCTCGCTCATCCAGTTCGCCGGCGACTTCGCGGCCCGGTCCCTGCACCGCCGCGGCGGCCGCTCGGGACAGGCGCCGAAACTTCGGCTGCTCAAGGCCTCCACGGCCACCGGCAAGACCGTCTGAGCACACCCCGATCTCCCCGCACCACCCACCGCGGGGCCGCAACACCCGTAAGGAAAGGCACTTTTCGTGCGCAACACCGCCAAGATCACCACCACCGTCCTCGCCGCCGGAGCCCTCACCCTCGGACTCACCGCCTGCGGCTCGGACAAGGACTCCGGCAGCACCGACGCGAACGCCGCGCTGACGGTCGCCGCCACACCCACCCCGCAGGGCGAGATCCTCACCTACATCAAGGACAACCTCGCGGCGAAGGCCGGCCTCGAGCTCGAGGTCAAGGAGTTCACCGACTACGTGACCCCCAACACGGCGGTCCAGCAGGGCGAGGTCGGCGCCAACTACTTCCAGCACCAGCCGTACCTGGACGACTTCAACAAGAAGAACGGCACCGACATCGTCGCCGTGCCGAACGCCACGGTGCACCTGGAGCCGCTCGGCCTGTACTCGCAGAGCGTCAAGAAGCTCGACGACCTGAAGAAGGGCGCCACCCTCGCCCTGCCGAACGACACCACCAACGAGGCCCGGGCGCTGAAGCTCCTGGAGGCCAATGGTCTCATCGGCCTCAAGTCCGGGGCCGGCTACTCGGCGACCCCCAAGGACGTCACCTCCAACCCCAAGGGCCTGAAATTCAAGGAGCTGGAGGCGGCCCAGCTGCCGCGCTCCCTCTCCGACGTCGACGCCGCGGTGATCAACGGCAACTACGCCCTGGAGGCCGGCCTCAGCCCGGCGAAGGACGCCCTCGCCGCCGAGTCCGCGAAGGACAACCCGTACGCCAACTTCCTCGCCGTCAAGAAGGGCGACGAGGACGACCCGCGTGTGACGAAGCTCGCCAGGCTGCTCACCTCGCCCGAGGTGAAGAAGTTCATCGAGGACAAGTACGACGGCGCCGTCGTCGCCGCGTTCTGACCCCACCCGCGGGGTCCGCTCCCTCATCAGGGCGGACCCCGTGGTGCGGTTCGGTGCTTTCATGCTGCATGCTGGGCAGTTCAGCGGGTCCTGACGGTCCGGTAGGCACAGGCCAGGTCGGGCACCGAGGTTTCGAAGGCTATGGAGCGGCTTCATGACGAGCACCTTCCCCACCATCTCCATCAGCACGGAGCGGTTGGTGCTGCGTCCCCTCGACGAGGACGACGTGCCCGCCCTGGCCCAGATGATGGACGACGAGCAGATCGTGGCCTGGACCGCCGTGCCCCACCCGTTCACCGAGGACGCCGCCCGGCACTGGATCACCGAGTACGCCCCCTCCGAACGCACCGCCGGACGCGGCCTCGACCTCGCCGTCACCGAGTTCCTCACCCAGCGGCTGGTCGGCGTCATCCAGCTCGGCAAGACCAACTGGCACGTCCGTTCCACCGAACTGTCGTACATCGTCGCCTCCTGGGCGCGCGGCGAGGGATACGCCTCCGAGGCCGCCCTCGCCGTCGCCCAATGGCTGTTCACCGACCAGAAGTTCGAGCGCATCGAGCTGCGCACGGCCGCCGACAACACCGCCTCCCAGCAGGTCGCGCAGAAGATCGGCTGTATCAGCGAGGGCGTCCTGCGCGGCGCCTGCATGGCGCGCGCCCGCGCCGAGGACGGCACCTGGGCCGAGACGCGCACCGACTACATAGTCTGGAGCCTGCTCCCCGAGGACATCGAGGGCGCCGGCGAGCAACTCGCCGAGAGCGGCGGTTTCACGTCGTACACCGACTGGAACTGACCGGGAGCGGCCGTCGCACGGTCCCGCCGACCGGGTACCCTCACGGAGCCCGCTACCTGCGTAAACCTCCGGGAGACTGACGACGATGGCCGACCGCGTCACGGTGATCGGCTGGGACGGCTCACCGCTGACCGCCGCGGCCCGCTCCGCCCTGGGCGCCGCCACACTGGTGGCCGGTGCCGCCCACCATCTGGCGCTGCCCGAGGTGCCGCCCCCCGCCGAGCGCATCCGCCTGGGCAGCGTCGCCCTCGCCGCCCGCCGCATCGCCGGTCACCGCGGCACCGCGGTCGTCCTCGCCGACGGCGACCCGGGCTTCTTCGGCGTCGTACGCACCCTGCGCGCACCCGAGTTCGGCCTCGAGGTCGAGGTCGTCCCGGCCGTCTCCGCCGTCGCCGCCGCCTTCGCCCGCGCCGGGATGCCCTGGGACGACGCCCAGGTCGTCGTCGCCCACCGGCGCACCCTGCGCCGCGCGGTCAACGTGTGCCGCGCCCACACCAAGGTCGCCGTCCTCACCTCGCCCGGCGCCGGCCCCGCCGAGCTGGGCCTGCTCATGGAGGGCGTGCACCGCACGTTCGTCGTCTGCGAGGAACTCGGCACCGACCGCGAGCGGGTGAGCGTGCTCACCTCGGACAAGGCCGTCGACCACACCTGGCGCGACCCCAACGTCGTGATCGTCATCGGCGGATCGGTGAGCGCGCCCTCCGACGACAGCGGCTGGATCTCCGGGCGCGACCCGGGCACCGGACCGCGCGGCTGGGCACTGCCCGCCGAGGCGTACGGCGGCGGACTCGGCGAAGGGGAGTCCGAGCTGCTGCGTGCCGCCCAACTCGCCCGCCTCGGGCCGCGGGTCGGCGACCTCGTCTGGGACATCGGCTGCGGCAGCGGCGCCTTTTCCACCGAGGCCGCACGGGCGGGGGCGGCGGTCCTCGCCGTCGACCGCGACCTGGACGCCTGCGCCCGCACCGACGCCGCCGCCCGCCAACGCGGCGTCCAGCTCCAGATCGTCCGCGGCACCGCCCCGCACGTCCTGGAGAACCTGCCCGAACCGGACGTCGTCCGGGTCGGCGGCGGGGGAGTGGCCGTGGTCTCCGCGGTCGCCGACCGCCGCCCCCAGCGCATCGTCACCCACGCGGCGACCCGCGACACCGCCGAACTCGTCGGCCGCGACCTCACCGAGCACGGCTACCACGTCGAATGCGCCCTCGTGCAGTCCGTGCAACTCGACACACGGGCCTGGACGGAGACCGAACGGAGTGTCGCGTTCCTGCTCAGCGGGGTTCTTCCGGACCGTCGGCCCTGACCCGGTCCACCCGACCCGTGATCCTGTTGTCGTACCGCGCGCGGTAGGCTGGCCGATCGTCGTACCGCTTCCGTTCGCCCGGCACTTCGTCGGTCAATGTCCGGAAAACACATCCCTTTTGGGCTGCGTCGTGGTACGGCAGAACCGGAGAACGCGCAACGTGGCGCAGTCCACAGCGGAGCCGCGCGGATCAAGCTGTCGCGAGGCGGCGAGGGCCGGGACAATGCCATTGAATGGCTTTGTCGCTTTTTCGGGCGGGTGGCTCGTGCCGCTGGGCACGGACGCTCGTTCTTCACTACGGGGCGGTCGGTGCGCCGCTCCGAGTGAGCTGGTCGTAGGGAGCACTAACCGATGGGCGAGGGGTACGCATGACCGACACCGGCCAGGTCCCGGGCGAGGGGCTGCCGGAGAACGCAAGGCTGGTGGAGCAGCCGGGCGCCCCCGCGCACGGCGCGTACACCTTCCTCTCCGAGACCACCGCCGAGGACGAAGACCTCTTGCTGTTGCCGGGCGCCCAGAGCGCCTGGGGCAATGAGGTGGCGCCTCCCGCTCCCGAGCCGGTCGTCGAGACGGTCGTCGAGACGGTGCACGAGCCAGGACCGCACGAGATCTCCGGCCGCGACAGCGGCTCGGTCGACCTCACCGGCGTCCGCCTGCCCGGCCCGGCCACGCCGCCCCAGCCGGCCCCGCGCCGCCCACTCCACCTGGGCCCGCCGATCCCCGACGCCTCCGCCAGCCCCGTCCGGTCCCTCGCCGACCGGGGCCCCGCGGGCGTACCGGTACGCCACCCGGGGCCGGCCGCCTCCGGCCCCGAGTACCTCGACGTCCCGCCCGCGCGCGACATGCCCCCGCAGGGCGCGGCGCCCTGGGGAGCACCGGCCACCGCGCAGGCCGCGGCCCCGGTCGCCGCCCAGCCCGCTGCTCCGGTCCAGGGCCCGGTGGCTTCGGAGGTGGCGGCAGCGGAAACCACCGTTGCCGTTCCGGCGGCGGCGCCGACGGCCGTCGCGGACACTCCGGAGCGTGCCGAGCCGGTGAGCGCCGCCCAGGCCGTCGTGGCCCGTGTGGCGACCGAGGCGATCGCGGCGACCACGCCCCAGGCACAGGACGTGGCCGGGACGGCGTACGCCGTCCCCGGCGGCGGGGTGCCTCCGGCACCGGTGGCGCAGACTCCCGGAACGGTGACCGGCGAGGCCGTCCCGTTCCCGGCCACGTCGGGCGTCGTCGACCCGGGCCAACTGCTCGGCGCGGCGCTGATCGCCGAGGGCGAGCAGGACATCGCGGACGAGGTCCCGGGGGCCGGGACCATGGCCGAGGTGGGGGCGGGCATCGGTGCGGGTGCTCCGGTGAGCGTGACTTCCGGTGAGGAGCCGACCGCTGCCGTACCGGAGGCGGCCCCCGCTGCCGAGGTGCCGGTCGTCGAGGCGGCACCGATCGTCGAGGCGGCACCGGTCGTCGAGCCGGTTCAGGTCCCCGAGGCGGCGGTTGCCGAAACGCCGGTTGCCGAGGCCGCGCAGGAGGCGCCGACTCCGGCCCCGGACGCTGCCCCGGCCCCGATCCCGGCGCAGGCGGCTGACGTTCCCCCCGCCCCCGAGACGGTCGACCAGATCCCCGAGCCCGAGGCGACCGCGATCCCCGAGGTGACCGTGGTGCCGGGGACACCGGAACCGGCGGAACCGGCGGATCCGGCGGATCTGGCGGAAGCTGTGCAGGAGGCGCCCGCAAGCGCACCGGAGGCTGCTGCCCCCGCGCCCGAGGCTTCCGCCGAGGAACCGCAGGTGCCGGCCGCCGCCATTCCGGACGCCGCTCAGCCGCTCGAACCCGCGGCACCTCCAGCCGAGGCCGAGGTAGAGGTAGATGCCGAGGTGGAGGGGGAGGCAGGGACGGAGGCTGCCGAGACTCTCGCCGAGCCCGTCGCGGCTTCCGCCGAGGCCGTCGCCGTAGAGCCGGTCGAGCCGGTAGAGCCGGTAGAGCCGGTTGCCTCACAGGCAATGGTGGAGGTGTCGGAGGCGCCTGAGCCCGCCCCGCAGACCCCCGTCGTACCGGAGCAGACGGCCCAGCCGGTCCCGGACACGCAGCCGCAACCGGTCCCGGAGGCGGACGAACAGCCCGAACCTCAGGCCGTCGCCCCGACTGTCGCCCATCAGGCGGACTCCACTTCTCACACCCCGGACATCCCCGTCCCCGTGGCGGCGCAGCAGCCGGAGCCCCGGCCCGAGTCCCTCGCCACCGGAACCCCGGCCGAGACGGACGCGGACGTCGCGGACGTCGCGGAGGTCGTCGCCGAAGCGCCCGAGCCGTCCGCGGCCGACGACGCCGCGCTCGCGGTCGCCACCCCGCAGCCTGACCACGTCGTGGACCAGCCAGAGGACGAGTCCGTCCTTGCGCCCGTCTCCGAGTCCGTCTCCGAGCCCGTCGCCGAACACGTCGACGAAGCCCAGGGCGACCCCGTGGGTGCCCCTGCGGGCGAGTTCGTGCCGGTCGAAGGCACGGTGCCCACCACCCCGCACCTTGCCCCGACCCCACCGCACCCCCTGGTCCTCCCCACCCCGGACCGGCAGCCCACCGAGGCCCCGGCCGAGCAGCCGGCCCCGCAGGCCCCGGCCGCCGCCGTCACCGTGCCCGCCCCCCGCGCGGCCGACCCCGCTCCCGCCCCGGCCACCCCGGACCCGGAGCCGCCCGCTGTCTCCGACCCCGATCCCGAGGTCGCGCAGAGCCCGGAGGACCTGGACACCAGGGCCGCCGACCAGGAAGAGAGCACGGCCGTGGAAGAACTCCGAGAGTCCACCGGCCCGGCCGCGCCCGCGTACGACGACGCCGAGCGTGAGGCCGTCCTGAAGGTCATGCGGGAGCGTCGCGACATCCGCAACGGCTTCCGCGGCGACCCCATCCCGCACGAGGTGCTGCTGCGCGTCCTGGAGGCCGCCCACACCGCGCCCTCCGTGGGCGCGTCCCAGCCCTGGGACTTCGTCGTCATCCGTTCCGCCGAGACCCGGCGCGCGATGCACGAACTGGCGATGCGTCAGCGCGACGCGTACGCGAAGTCGCTGCCCAAGGGCCGGGCGAAGCAGTTCAAGGAACTGAAGATCGAGGCCATCCTCGAGACCCCGGTGAACATCGTGGTCACCGCCGACCCGACGCGTGGCGGCCGGCACACCCTGGGCCGGCACACCCAGCCGCAGATGGCGCCCTACTCCTCCGCGCTCGCGGTCGAGAACCTCTGGCTCGCCGCTCGCGCCGAGGGTCTCGGCGTCGGCTGGGTCAGCTTCTTCGACGAGCGTGAGATGGTCCGCGCACTGGGCCTGCCCGACCACCTCGAGGTGGTGGCCTATCTCTGCGTCGGCTACGTCGACGAGTTCCCGGACGAGCCCGAGCTGATGCAGGCCGGCTGGGCCAAGCGCCGCCCGCTGTCGTGGGTGGTGCACGAGGAGACGTACGGCCGTCGCGCGCTGCCCGGAGAGGACCCGCACGACCTGCTCGCCGAGACGGTCGCCGGGATCCGCCCGCTGGACGCCAAGGCGCTCGGCGAGGCCTGGGAGCGGCAGAAGCGCATGACGAAGCCGCCCGGCGCGCTCGGCATGCTGGAGATCATCTCCGCGCAGCTGTCCGGCCTGTCCCGGCAGTGCCCGCCGCCGATCCCGGAGCCCGCGGCCGTCGCGATCTTCGCCGGCGACCACGGCGTGTACGCGCAGGGCGTCACCCCCTGGCCGCAGGAGGTGACGGCGCAGATGGTCGCCAACTTCCTCGGCGGCGGCGCGGTCTGCAACGCCTTCGCGGCACAGGTGGGCGCCGAGGTCTGCGTGGTGGACGTGGGTGTGGCCGCCGAGCTCCCGGCGACCCCCGGCCTGCTGCCCCGCAAGATCCGGGCGGGCACCTCCGACATGACCACCGGCCCCGCGATGACCCGCGAGGAGGCCAAGCAGGCCATCGAGGTCGGTATCGAGACCGCCCGCGACCTGGTGGCAGCCGGCAACAAGGCGCTGCTGACGGGCGAGATGGGCATCGCCAACACGACCGCCTCGGCGGCTCTGATCTCGGTCTTCACGGGCGCCGACCCGTCCGAGGTCACCGGCCGTGGCACCGGCATCAACGACGAGACCCTCGCCCGCAAGACCGAGGTCGTCCGCCGCGCCCTGGAGTTCCACCAGCCGGACCCGGCCGACCCGATCGGCGTCCTGGCCGCGATCGGCGGCTTCGAACACGCGGCGATGGTCGGTCTGCTCCTGGGCGGCGCGTCCCTGCGCACGCCGGTGATCCTGGACGGTGTCAGCGCCGGCGCCGCCGCCCTGGTCGCCCGCGCCATCGCTCCCGAGGTCCTCGCGGCCTGCATCGCGGGACACCGCAGCGCGGAACCCGGACACGTCGCAGCCCTGAACAAGCTGGGCCTGCGCCCCCTGGTCGACCTCGACCTCCGCCTCGGCGAGGGCACCGGAGCCCTGCTCGCCCTCCCGCTGGTCCAGAGCACGGCCAGGGCCATGCACGAGGTGGCGACCTTCGACTCGGCGGGCGTGACCGAGAAGTAGGACCGCCCCGGGGTCGGCGGGCGTGCGCTCCTGCACGCCCCCCGACCCCGCCGTACGCTGACCCCACCTTTAAAATGCGCACGTCAGGGCCGCTCCAGAGCCGCAGCGCCCACCCTCTGCCTGTTCGAGGAGCCGCACCTCATGGCCGAACATCCGCCCTACCCCGTAGGCCTCCGCCTCACCGGCCGCAGGGTCGTCGTCCTCGGTGGCGGTCAGGTCGCCCAGCGCCGCCTTCCCTCCCTGATCGCGGCCGGCGCCGACATCCACCTCGTCTCACCGGAGGCGACCCCCTCCGTCGAGGCGATGGCGGACGCGGCCGAGATCACCTGGCACCGGCGCCCCTACGCCGAAGGCGACCTCGCGGACGCCTGGTACGCGCTGATCGCCACCAGCGACCCCGAGGCGAACACACGGGCCTCCGCCGAAGCGGAGGCGCACCGCGTCTGGTGCGTCCGCTCCGACGACGCCGACCGGGCGACCGCGTGGACCCCGGCCACCGGCACCAGCGAGGGCGTCACCGTCGCCGTACTCACCACGGACGCCAAGGGCCGCGACCCCCGCCACACCGCCGCCATCCGTGACGCGGTGGTCGAAGGCCTCCGCGACGGCACCCTGGTGGCCCCCCACCACCGCACCCGCACCCCCGGCGTCGCCCTGGTCGGCGGCGGCCCCGGTGACCCCGACCTGATCACGGTCCGCGGCCGCCGTCTCCTCGCCGAGGCGGACGTCGTCATCGCCGACCGGCTCGGCCCGCGCGACCTCCTCGCCGAACTCCCGCCGCACGTCGAGGTGATCGACGCGGCGAAGATCCCGTACGGCCGCTACATGGCCCAGGAGGCCATCAACAACGCGCTGATCGAACACGCGAAGCAGGGCAAGTCGGTGGTCCGTCTCAAGGGCGGCGACCCGTACGTCTTCGGCCGCGGCATGGAGGAGCTCAACGCCCTCGCCGAGGCGGGCATCGCCTGCACGGTCGTCCCCGGCATCTCCAGCTCCATCTCGGTCCCCGGCGCGGCCGGCATCCCGGTCACCCACCGCGGCGTCGCCCATGAGTTCACGGTGGTCAGCGGCCACGTCGCGCCCGACGACGAGCGCTCCCTCGTCGACTGGGAGTCCCTCGCGAAGCTCACCGGAACCCTGGTGATCCTGATGGGGGTCGACAAGATCGGGAAGATCGCCGAGACGCTGGTCGCGCACGGCAAGCCCGCCGGCACACCCGTCGCGCTCGTCCAGGAGGGCACGACGGCCGCTCAGCGCCGCGTCGACGCCACCCTGGCGACGGTCGCGGAGACCGTCCGCGCGCAGGAGGTCAAACCCCCGGCGGTCATCGTCATCGGTGCGGTAGTGAACGCCGGACCGAACCCCTCCGCGTAACCGCGGGTAACACAACCCGTGCCAAGCCGTTGGCACCGCACCCAGGACAAGGCAGTATCACCCTGTGGCCGATCTCATCACCGTTGAGGACCCCGACGATCCGCGCCTGCGCGACTACACCGGCCTGACCGACGTCGAGTTGCGGCGCAGGCGTGAGCCCGCCGAGGGCCTGTTCATCGCCGAGGGTGAGAAGGTCATCCGACGGGCCAAGGGCGCCGGGTACGAGATGCGTTCGATGCTGCTCTCCGCCAAGTGGATCGATGTCATGCGCGACGTCATCGACGAACTCCCCGCCCCGGTCTATGCCGTCAGCCCCGACCTCGCCGAGCGCGTCACGGGCTACCACGTGCACCGGGGGGCCCTCGCCTCGATGCAGCGCAAGCCGCTCCCGGCGGCCGCCGACCTCCTGCAGACCGCCCGCCGCGGCGTGATCATGGAATCCGTGGACGACCACACCGACATCGGCGCGGTGTCGCCTTCCGGTCCGCAAAGGGGTGCGGGGCAACGCGTTGCCATCTTCGAGGACATAGTCGATCACGCGAATCTGGGGGCTGCCTTCCGTAACGCGGCCGCTCTGGGCGTGGACGCCGTCTTCCTCACGCCACGCTGCGCCGACCCCCTCTACCGGCGGGCCGTGAAGGTGTCGATGGGCGCTGTCTTCCACGTCCCCTGGACCCGGCTGACCTCTTGGCCGAAGGACGTCGAGATCTTTCGCGAGCACGGCTTCGTGGCGGCTGCCCTGTGCCTCAACGAGAAGTCGATCACGATTGACGAACTGGCCGCCCGCCGGTACGAGAAGCTGGTGCTCATGCTCGGTACCGAAGGCGACGGGCTGTCGGTCGACGCCCTGCGCGCGGCCGATGAATGGGTCCGGATCCCGATGTCCGCAGGCGTGGACTCCCTCAACGTCGCCGCCGCCTCCGCCGTGGCCTTCTACGCGACGAGGCCGCAGTAGCCCCGTCGACGGCCGCCTCCGTCACCGGGCGTCCCGCACGACGGCATCCGCCGCGCACGGACCGACGCGAACAGGCACGGCGGAGCGGCGGGGACCGGCATGGCCCGGTGCCCTGGCGCCGCCGGTCCGCCGGCCGCGCCAGGAACCCGTCCGCTCACGGCACGGTCAGCGCCTCTGTCGGGGAGAGCCGCGATGCCTGGACCGCCGGATAGAGCCCGGCGACCGCGCCGATCAGGAGGGTGGCGCCGAGGCCGCCGGCCATCGCCCAGGCCGGGACCATGGTCGGCCAGGACTGGGCGGCGGCGTATCCAGCGGTCACTCCGATGCCGAGCAGCAGGCCGCCCAGCCCGCCCAGTGTGGACAGCAGCAGCGACTCGGTGAGGAACTGCAGCCGGATCTGGCCGCGGCTCGCGCCGAGCGAGCGGCGCAGGCCGATCTCCGGGCGGCGTTCCAGCACGGAGATGACCATGGTGTTCGCCACCCCGATGCCGCCGACGAGCAGGGCGACGGCGCCGAGCCCGAGGAGCAGGGCGCCCAGCGTCCGGTCGGTGGCACGCTGGGCGGCGAGCGCGTCCGAGGGCCGGGAGACACGCACCTCGTTGGGCGCCTCGGGGTTGGTGGTGGCGGCGAGCACGGAGCGTACGGCCTCCACGTCCGGCTCGGCGGACCGGACGTAGACGAAGGTCGGATGCCCGTCGAACCCCAGATAGCGCTGAGCGGCCGGCCAGCCGACCAGCGCCGCCGTGTCCAACTCCTTGGCCAGCGGTACGGGGTCGAGGATCCCGGCGACGCCGAACCACGTGTCACCCAGCCAGATCCGTACCCCCGGCGTGCGCACGTCCAGCCGCCGTGCGGCCTTCGCCCCGAGGACGACCGCCGGGTACCGGGCGGTCGCGCCGTTCAGCCAGGACCCGGTGGTGACCTTGCCGCCGAGGGTGCGAAGGAGGTCGGAGCGCGTCGCCAAGACCTCGATGCTGCCGGTCTGGCCACTCGGGACGTGGTCGTTGCGGTAGGCGTGCGCGTCGATCCGGCCGACCTCGGAGACGGAACGGACCGGGGCGATCCGGTCGAGCATCAGGACCGATGTCTTGGGCAGTTGGGCGTCGGTGCCGTACATGGTGTTGCCAGGGCTGACGGTGAGCAGATTGGTGCCCAGCCGGTCCAGGGCGCGGTCGAGGTCGGCACGGCTGGAGGCGGAGATGCCGACGACCGCGAGCATGGCCGCGATCCCGATCGCGATGCCGACGGCCGAGAGGAAGACCCGCAGCGGTCGGGCGCGCAGACCGGCGGCGCCGACCCGGGCGACGTCGGCGGGGCCCAGCCGGGCGTGGGAGGGGAGCGTGAGCGCTTGTCGCCATTGGGGTCTGCGAGGTGTGTTCGTCATGATTCGCCGCCTTCCGTGCCGGGTGCGAGTGCCTTCGCACTGTCCGTCAGCAGGCCGTCGCGTACATGCACCTGACGGGGCAGAGCCGCGGCGATCTCCCGGTCGTGGGTGATGATGACGACCGTCGTACCGCCCGCTCGCAGGTCTCGCAGCACCTCCATCAACCCGGCGCCGGACGTGGAGTCCAGGTTGCCGGTGGGCTCGTCGGCCAGCAGCAGGGCGGGTTCGCCGACGACCGCGCGGGCGATCGCCACCCGCTGCCGCTCGCCGCCGGACAACTGGTGCGGCAGATGACCGAGCCGGTGGCCGAGGCCCACCCTGGTCAGCGCGGCCTCGGCGGACGCGCGGCGTTCGCGCATCCTCACACCGGCGTAGAGCAGCCCGTCCGCGACGTTGTCCAGCACCGACACCCCCACCGCGAGGTGGAACTGCTGGAAGACGAAGCCGATCCGCTCGGCCCGCAACGCCGATAGCTGACGGTCCGTCAGGCGGGACACGTCGTAACCGTCGATACGCACCGTGCCGGACGAGGGCTGGTCGAGAGTACCGATGATGTGCAGCATCGTGGACTTGCCGGAACCGGACGGGCCGACGATGCCGAGCAGTTCGCCGTAACCGATGTCGAGGTCGACGCCGCGCAGCGCGGTGACCCCGCCGGGGTAGGTCTTGGACACGCCGCGCAGTTCGGCCACGTTCGCCACGGTGTCGGTCCCGGGGCTCGTCCCGGTGCTCATTCCGGCATCCCCACGGTCGCACCAGCGCTGATCCCCGGACCGCTCACCTCGACCAGGCCCTCGGCGAAGAGCCCGGTCCTGACGGGCACGATGCGGGTACGGGGTCCGGTGCCGGCCCGGGAGTTCTCGACGACCTCAAGGCCGTAGCCGCCCTCCGCGAGCGCGAGCAGTGCCACTACCGGGACGGCCAGGACGTTCTCGCGCCGTTCGGCCGTATAGCGGATGTCGACCGTTCCCGGGTCCGTCCCGCGCAGCGCCTTCTGCCTGGTGACGGCGATGGTGACCTTGACGGTGTCGTTCTGGGATCCGGACCCGCTCCCGGACCCCGACTCGCCGTCCGAGCCCTGCCCGCCCGACGTCCCGCCCGAAGACTCCCCCGAATCCCCCGATCCCCCCGTCTCCCCGGCACCCACCGCCGCCACCGTCCCCGCGACCGACGCGCCGCTCGCCAGCTTGACCTGCACCTTCGTACCCTTGACTGCCCAGCCGGCTTCGGCGGTCTGGACATCGGCCGTCACGACCTTGGTGGTGCTGGTGCAGTTGAGCACCTGGGCGTCCGCCGACGCGCCGAGGCGGACGGAGTGCTGCGCGACACGGACCCGGCCGGGCCCGTAGACCACCTGGTCCACGCCGACCGAACCGGTCCTGGGGAGTCCCAGGTTGTGCTGCCAGCGCTTCACCGCGGCGGTGGTGAACTTGGTGAACTTCTCGTCCACGGTGAAACCGGTATAGCCGAGCGCCCACAGATTGCGTTCGAACTGGAGCACGTCCGCGCCCTTGGCGCCCTTGGCGAGCGCGCGGTACATCGGCAGCGTTCCGTAGAGCAGCAGCACGGGTCTGTCGTCGGCGCGCAGCAGCGCACCCCCGCGCCCGACGAGGCTTCCGACCGGCGGCAGCCAGGTCACCGTGCCCGTCGCCCGTGAGACGACGGGGGCGGCGGCGCCGTAGTCCAGCCGACCGGACAGGCTCGTCGCGTCGGTGAGGGTGCGGCGTACGACATGGGCGGTGGCGGCGGGCATGTCGCGGGGCGGAGTGGCACCGGACTCCCCGCCGCCGAAACCGAGGGCCGCCGTCATGGCCGCCACGACGACGGCCGCCACCACCGTCCCGCCGACCAGGACTCGCGTACGAGGGTGGCGCAGTACGACCGCGGTCATCCGCCGTTCACCGACCCACGGCCGGTCCGCGGCAGGAGGTTGCGGCAGGCTTCGAGCGCCTTGTGCGCCTGACGGTCGGTCTTGATCCGCCTGGCGAGGGCATCGCTCAGCTCCGACTCGCCGGTCTGCGGGTTCGGGTCCGGGTAGGCCGACAGGCCGTGTTGGCGGACACAGGCCGCGTACCGGCCGCGCTTCTCGATGTCGTCGGGCGACAGCAGGGGCGGCGCGGAGGCGGCGGGCTGCAGCGCGCGGCACTTCTCGGTCGCCGACATGATCTTCTCGACCGAGGTCTTCTCCTTGTCGACCTCGGCCGTGCCCTCGGACGTCTCCTTCATCACCACGCCCTGGTCGCGCATGCACGCCGCGTACTTCTGGGCCTGGTCGTCGTCGCCCTGCGAGCGGCCGGCGGTGGCCGACTTCTCGGCCGTGGCCACCCCGGGCCCGTCGTCGGACCCGCTGCAGCCGACGACCCCGAAGAAGAGGACGAGCAGCGGTGTGGCGGTGAGCAGTCCAGCGTGGCGCACGCGGTTCATGCGATGTCCGGTCATATCAGATCTCCCCCCGTGTTTTCGGTACTTGGACAGAGAGGACATCCGACGGCCTGTAAATCCACTGTCAGGACTGGTGCTTATGGGCGTCTTATGTATGCTCGGCCAATATTGCCCGGGACTGAGGGGGAGGTGGGTCGCCGTGCGCGTACTCGTCGTCGAGGACGAGGAGTTGCTCGCCGAGGCGATTGCGGAAGGGCTGCGGCGCGAATCGCTGGCGGTGGACGTCGCCTACGACGGCGCCGCGGCCCTGGAGCGGCTGGGCGTCAACGACTACGACGTTCTCGTGCTGGACCGGGACCTGCCTCGGGTGCACGGCGACGAGGTCTGCCGCACGGTGGTGGAGAAGGGCTACGACACCCGGATCCTGATGCTGACCGTCGCCGGCGAGGTCGCCGACCGGATCGCCGGGCTCTCCCTCGGCGCCGACGACTACCTGCCGAAGCCGTTCGCCTTCGGCGAGTTGGTCGCCCGTGTCCGGGCACTGGGGCGGCGGGCCCGCCCCGCCACCCCGCCGGTGCTCGCGCGCGCAGGAGTCTCGCTGCACCCGGGGCCCCGGGAGGTCTACCGGGACGGGCGGTACGTGGGGCTGTCCCGCAAGGAGTTCGCCGTACTGGAGGAACTGCTGCGCGGGGAAGGCAGCGCGGTCAGCACCGAGCAGCTGCTGGAGAAGGCCTGGGACGAGAACATCGACCCCTTCACGAATGTCGTACGCGTCACCGTGATGACTCTGCGCCGCAAGCTCGGCCCGCCACAGGTCGTGCAGACCGTTCCTGGTTTTGGATACCGGATCCCGTGAGCGGCTCCGGCCGGCGCAGGCATCAGGGTGTGGCCCAGGGAGTGGTGGATCCGCCGAAGCGGACCATCCGCGTCCGGCTGACCCTGCTGTACGGCGGGCTGGTGATGCTCTCCGGCGTCACGCTGTTACTGGTCACGTACGTCATGTTGGATCGGATCATCGCCACCCAGCCGATCGACATCTCGTCCGTGTACCCGCCCCCCGGGGCATCCGCGACCGCTCCCGCCAAGGTGCCGGACGTGCCGGACGTCGCCCCGTCCTCACGTACCGGCCTGGGCTCCGCACTCGGACCCGTGCCGAGCGGCGCTCCGCCGGAGAGCGCGGGGAACGAGGACCTGACCGCGTACAAAGAGCAGGCGCGCGCGGCCGCACAGCAGCTCCGCGCCGACTTCCGGAAGCGGACGCTCAAGCCCCTCCTCGTCGGCGGCTCGGTGGCCCTCGGCCTGTTCGCGGCCGGCGGACTGTTGATCGGCTGGCTGGTCTCCGGCCGCACCCTGCGCCCGATCAGCCGGATCACGGCCACCGCCCGACGGGTCGCGGACCGCAGCCTGCACGAGCGGATCGGGCTGACCGGTCCGCACGACGAACTGCGCGAACTCGCCGACACGTTCGACGACATGCTGCGCCGGCTGGACGCCGCCTTCGAAGGGCAGCAGCGCTTCGTCGCGAACGCCTCCCACGAACTGAAGACCCCGCTGGCGATCAACCGAACGCTGCTGGAGGTGGCGATGGGCCGACCCGACGCCCCGCCGCAAGTCGCCCAGCTCGGAGAGAACCTGCTGGCGGTGAATGCCCGCCACGAGCGGCTGATCGACGGGCTGCTCACCCTGGCCCGGTCCCAGCACGCGGTGGCCGATCCCGTGCCGGTCGATCTGACCGCGGTGGTGCGCCGGGTGGCGGACCTGGCCCAGCCGGATGCCCGGCGAGCCGGGGTGACGCTGACTCTGGAGGCGGTCCCGGCGCAGGTGGAGGGGGATCCGGTACTGCTGGAGCGCCTGGCGCAGAACCTGGTGCAGAACGCCATCCGCTACAACACCGACGGCGGCTGGGTGCGTGTGGTCTGCGGCGGCCACGGCGACGACACCGTCCGCCTCACGGTGGACAACAGCGGGCCCGAGGTGGCGCCGTACGAGGTACCCGCCCTCTTCGAACCGTTCCGAAGGCTCGACGACCGGGTCGGATCAGCGCAGGGCACGGGCCTGGGACTGTCCATCGTGCGCTCGGTGGCCCGCGGGCACGGCGGCGAGGCGAACGCCGTGGCGCGTACCGGAGGAGGGCTCACGGTCCGGGTCGCGCTGCCCGCACAGCCTCTCGATGGTGACGAAAAATAGAACTGAAACAATGGATTTCGTAGATCTATTACACTTTTCTGGCGCGTCCTTTATTCCTGCCTGTAACCTGAACTGGGGTCCCTTCTTCGGTGTTGCGGGGGCCCGGTGGCTTTGGGTGCAGCCCCGCCTCGGTGTGGACCCCAAGGAACCGAAGAACCGGGGGAATAATGAACGTTTCTCACGGGTGCCAGAGCTGCGCACTCGTTCGGATGCATTGCGCCAAGTGGCAGGCCGGCGAAGTGTCCGTGCTCGAAAGAGTCGAGTTGCTGAGCGCACGCGAGTGGGATGTGTTCCGGATGTTGTCCACGGGGTCGTCCAATCGTGACGTGTCCCGCGCTCTCTGCATCACCGAGCGTACAGTCAAGGCCCATATTGCCAGCATCGTGGCAAAGCTTGAGGTCGCCGGGCGATTTCAGGCCGGACTGGTGTCCTACGTCTACCACGTGCAGAACTGTCCCAACGGCCAATAGCTGGCCAGTGCACGATCTGGTGCCATAGCTATAACTGGCTGTCCTGGACGGGACGGAGTAACGCCAGCAAGGCTCGAATCCTGGAGGAACAATCGTGCGAACCAACATCATGCGGCAGCTCCGCCGTGCCGCCGCGACCGGCGCGGCGATCGCCGCGCTCGGCGGAATCGGCATGGCGAGTGCGGGATCGGCATCCGCCGCCACCCACAAGAACGGCGTCGTCGAGGTCGGCGAGCTGGGGCTCTACTACCTCAGCAACTACGGGACGCCGGTCTTCGACCTGTACGTCTCGGACTCCGACTTCAGCAACGACTACTTCCCCGGCACCACGATCCGGGCGGACAACAACACCGAGTCGGACTGGAACCGCGACACCTACACCTGGTGGGTGTGCACCGGCTACAACTACGGCGGCTCCTGCGGATTCATTTCGCCGGGAGGCTACGGCAACCTGAGCACGACCTACAAGAACACGGTGTCCTCGGCGTACTTCAGCTGACGCTGATCCCGCCGCCGAACTGAGGCGACACCACCGCACAGCGGGAAACACCGCACCAGGTCGGGTGTCCTGCCCATTGCAGCTGGGCAGGACACCCGATTGTTTGAACTCAACCGAGATTCGCGGAGTTCATGATGCTTCTCCACCTTCGCAAACCACTCGTAAGATCGGTGTTAAGACGGTTCGGGCCGGCAGTGTGCACCGTCCTTCTCGCGCTCACCGCGATCACTTCCTGCTCTCCCGGCCCAAAGAACGAAAACAATTCCGAACCGGCGGTCCGGGACATTCCCCGGATCGTCGCCGCCGCGGATCTCCGGCTCCCGCTCCAGAACTATCTGCTCACCGACCGTCAACTGCGGGATCTGGACCGGGCCCGGGTCGTCCTGATCGACCGGTGCATGCGGAAGTTCGGATTCGGCTATACGGTCAAGCAGCCCGCCGCCAACTACGGGCCGCGCAGCGCCACTGAACGGCGGTACGGGATCACCGACGCGTCGGACGCCCTCGAATACGGCTACGGGCTGGGAAACCGCGACCCCGCCCTGCAGAAACCCCCCGCACAGCCAAGTCTCGGCGTCGACGCGCAGACCGTTCTGTTCGGCAAGGGAAGATCCAGCATCAAGGGGCGCAAGGTCCCCGACGGTGGCTGCGTGTCCCAGGCCGACCAGTCCCTGGGCACCGCCGCGCCCGCGGGAACGGACCCGAGCCTGGCCCAGCAGCTGTCGTTCCAGTCCTTCGACCGGTCGAAGTCCGATTCCCGGGTGCGAAAAGTGACCCGGGCGTGGTCCGACTGCATGGCCGACAGCGGTTACGACTACACCGACCCGCTCGCCCCGCTGGCCGATCCGGGTCTCTCCGGCAGCAGGAGCGCCCGGACGATCGACACCGCCAAGACCGACATCCGGTGCAAGAAGAACACCAACCTGGTGGGCGTCTGGTTCGCGGTCGAGTCCGCCTACCAGAAGCAGCTGATCGACCAGAACTCCGCGCAGTTGACGGCCATCAAGCGGGCGAACGCTGCCCGCCTCCGGGCCGCCGACGGGCTGACGGCCCGCGGCTGAGGGCCGTAGCGCGTACGCCGCCTGGCTACGCGACCGGGGCACACCACCGGCGGTGGCCGGATGCGAGACGGAGCCGGCACTCGCCTTCCACGCCGTGGTGACGGGCCGCCCCCGGCACCGGGGCCGGTCCGGACGCCCGTACTACGCGCCGCCGACCGGCAGCCGCCCCTGTGACTGCTGCAGTTGCTGATGCCGTACGACACCGGGGTCGCCGCCGAGTCCACGGGCGTGCCCCTGGCAGCCCTGGACGATGCCGATGCCCAGCGCGACGAGCAGTGTCACGACGACGAAGACGAACAGCCGCTGCCGCAGCAGCCGCGGGTTGGCGGGGCGTCGCCCGGTGCCGGTGGGCCTGGGCCCCGGACGTCCCGCCCCACTGCGCGGCGCGGGCCGGCTGCCGCTGCCGCCCGGCCTGCTGCCGCGCCCGGCGGGCGTCGGCCGCGATCCGGACCTGGGCGAGGGCGCGCCGTTCCCACGGGGGGCACCGCCCCCACGCGACGGAGCCCCGCCCCGAGAGGGAGCCGATCCGCGGGAGGACGGCACCCCGCCCCGGGGCGGGGGAGTCCCCGTCCCCATGCCCGGTCCGCCCGACTGCCGCAGCGTGCGCTCCGGGTAGCTGGGGCCGGCGAGACGTCCGGTGGGCCGGTCCGCCTCCGCGGCCCGCGGCACGGGTGGCCGTGGGTCGCCCACCCCCTGCGCCTCGCGGGCGGCGATCTCCTTCAGCCGCAGCGAGAGATCGAGGGTGCTGGGCCGTTCCTCCGGGTCCTTCGCCAGACAGGCCCGGATCAGCGGGGCCAGGGCGTCGGGCACACCGTGCAGATGCGGCTCCTCGTGCACCACGCGGTACAGCATCACCTCGGAACTTCCGTGCCCGAAGGGCGAGTCGGAGGTCGAGGCGTACGCGAGCGTGGCACCGAGCGAGAACACGTCCGTGGCCGGCGTGACCACCGCGCCCCGTACCTGTTCGGGCGCGAGGAAGCCGGGCGAGCCGACCGCCGTCCCCACATGCGTGAGCGTGGAGGCCCCGGTCGCCCAGGCGATGCCGAAGTCGATGATCCGCGGCCCCTTCGGGGACAGCAGGATGTTGGACGGCTTGAGGTCCCGGTGCACGACCCCGGCCTCGTGGACGGCGACGAGCCCCTCCGACAGCGCGGCCCCGATCGAGGCGAGCTCGGCGGCACCGAGCGGCCCTTCGTCGTTGACCTTGTCATGGAGGGAGGGCCCGGGAACGTACTGTGTGGCGAACCACGGCCGGTCCGCGTCCAGATCCGCCGCGACCAGCCGCGCCGTGCATCCGCCCCGGATCCGCCGGGCCGCCGACACCTCGCGCGCGAACCGCGACCGGAACTCCTGGTCCTCCGCCAGATCGGGCCGGATCACCTTCAGCGCGACCCGCTGCCCCTTCTTGTCGGAACCCAGATAGACGACGCCCATCCCGCCCGCGCCGAGCCGTCGGTGAAGCCTGAACGAGCCGACGACGCGCGGGTCCTCGCGCCTCAGGCGCATCATCGCCATGTTCATCCCCGCTGCCCGGTCCGTGTGACGTGGCACAGCTTACGTTTCCACGGCCGTTCGCGCGCAGAGGCCGCGCCCTCTCGCCCCGATCGATTGTCGGTGGCGGACGGGAGACATGAAGGGCGGTCAGAGGGCCCGGGATCAATCGGGCTTTGGCGGCAGTGTGACCTCAACCACCGGTAGGAGAAAGGAGATTGGATGAGGGGCGAGGTGGTGGCCGGCGGAGCGGGCCGCAGGGCGGGGGCGGCGGTCCGCCGGGGGGTGGCGGAAGTGAGCGAAGTCACGCGGGGGCGGCCCCACGCTCTTGAGACGGAGGGCGGGAGGCATGGCCGTCCGGACAGCCCGGAGAAAACCTCCCGCACCGGACACCCACTCCGGGAAGACCCCGAGACCTAGGACTCCGTCTCCACCCAGGGGAGTACTCCGCAGGTCATGGCTCATCCTCCGGGAGGCCCGGCAATCGGTACGAGGGCATGACGCCCGGCGGGCGCCGCACGCCTAGATTTGAGGTCAAGCGGCGGGTGCAGCACTCGTCCCCCGAGGTCAGACGCCCGCCGCTGCCAACCACAACGGAAAACGGTCAGGAGAGGGACCATGGCCCACACGGCACCGCGGACACACTTCCGCACCCGACCCCGCCGCACGGGCCGCCGCCACCCCCTGGTGGCGACACTCATGGCCCTTCCTCTGGCGGCCCTGCTCCTCGTCGTCTTCGACGGCTGGGAGACAGTGGCCACACAAGCGTCGTCCGTGGGAGTGATGCTGGGGCGCTGAGCGGCGACCCCAGGCCCGGAAGAGCGGTCCGGGCGGGGACATCCACCCATGAAACCCCGTGGGGACGGGGGTGCGGCGGACGGCAAAAATGCCGGCGCAGCTGGGGAGCTGCGCCGGCATTGCTCTGCCCGGGACCAACTCCCCCGTGGCCGCGGCGGCCGCGCACACCACACCACCGGGCCCTCGCCTGCGTACCCTCGCTCCCAGACAGCCCCGCACCCTTCCGTCAGGGAGCCCCGTGACCACCGCCACCCCCTTGCTCTCCGACCTCACCGCCCGAGCCAAGGCCAAGGCCCACTCGCGACCGCTTCCTCCCGGCCCCTGCGTCGCTGGCACCCTCGCCGACCGTCCCGACGCCACCGTCGTACGTCACGCCGACACCGTCGCGAAGGCCCACGCCCCGGACACCACCCCCGCCGGTCTCACCCCCCGCCTCGCCACGGCCGCCCGCCTCCCCGACCTGCTCCTCCCTCCGCTCGCCGC
This sequence comes from Streptomyces sp. NPDC002588, assembly GCF_040295925.1. Lineage (NCBI taxonomy): Bacteria > Bacillati > Actinomycetota > Actinomycetes > Kitasatosporales > Streptomycetaceae > Streptomyces > Streptomyces sp. NPDC002588. Next base: position 186,839 of record NZ_JBEOWF010000017.1, on the reverse strand, counting down.
CACGCCCGCACACCTCCACGGCCGCCTCGTCACGTTCTGGCCGTACGGCACCCCGGTGGACCCGCAGGACCCGGACGCGGCCCCCTGGGAGGCCGCCGCCACCCTCCTCGCCCGCCTCCACCGCACCCCCGCCCCGATCACTCCCCTCCCTCCGATGCGAGGCCCGGTCAGGGCCGCCCAGGCCGTGGCCAAGCTGCGCGCCGCCGCCGCACACCCCACCGTCACCGCCCCCGTCCTCCGCGCCTGGGCGACGCTCCCCGCCTGGGCCCGCGCCGAGGCTCCCCAGCCCGACACCACCACCCTCTGCCACGGCGACCTCCACCTCGGCCAGCTCGTCCGCCACCCGGCCCCCGACGGCGCCTGGCGCCTGATCGACGTGGACGATCTCGGCACCGGTGTCCCCGCCTGGGACCTCGCCCGCCCCGCCGCCTGGTACGCCTGCGGCCTGCTCCAGCCCGACGAGTGGACCCGCTTCCTGGACGCCTACCGCGCCGCCGGCGGACCCGCCGTTCCCGCCGAGGGCGACCCCTGGCCCGTCCTCGACGTCCCCGCCCGCGCCCTCACCGTCCAGAGCGCCGCCCGCGCCGTGACCAGGGCGGCAGCCGAGGGCCGCCCCCTGGACGAGGTCGAGCGGGCCCTCGTCGACGCCTGTGCCCGAATGGGTTCCGTCCCTCCGCGGTTCGCGTCAGGTTCCACGAAGTAGGGTGCAACCGACCGCAGCCGGACAGTGTCTGTCCTGGCGGTACGCGAAACAGGACCGACGCGCGAGGAGTTGAGCCGAATCATGCAGTGCCCGAAGTGTCACGCCCAGATGCACACGTACAACCGCAACGGCGTCCAGATCGAACAGTGCAGCAACTGCCGGGGGATCTTCCTCGACTACGGCGAGCTGGAGGCGCTGACCCGCGTGGAGTCCCAGTGGTCGCAGCCGGGACCGCCGCCGCCCGCCCCGCAGGCGTACCCGGCCGCTCCCGCCGCCCCGGCCTGGGGTGCCCCGCACGGAGGGCACGGCGGTGGCCATCACGGTGGCGGGCACTACGGCGGTCACCAGCGTCACAAGAGTTTCGGCCACATGCTGTTCTCCAGCTGAAACAAGCCCCATGCAGAAGCCCCCGGCCGTGCGAGACGGCCGGGGGCTTCGGTGCGTGTGGACGATACTGGGATTGAACCAGTGACCTCTTCCGTGTCAGGGAAGCGCTCTCCCGCTGAGCTAATCGTCCTCGGGACTGCGGTACCGCGTGGTGCTGCGTGCGCGATACTGGGATTGAACCAGTGACCTCTTCCGTGTCAGGGAAGCGCTCTCCCGCTGAGCTAATCGCGCGGGTTCGGATCTTTCCGTGGGTGCCGGAAGATCCAGTGGACGATACTGGGATTGAACCAGTGACCTCTTCCGTGTCAGGGAAGCGCTCTCCCGCTGAGCTAATCGTCCTTGGAGGTGGAGACGGGATTTGAACCCGTGTAGACGGCTTTGCAGGCCGTTGCCTCGCCTCTCGGCCACTCCACCAGGAGTGTAGGGGATCGGGAAGAACCCCTCTTCCTTCGAGCGGACGACGAGGCTCGAACTCGCGACCTCAACCTTGGCAAGGTTGCGCTCTACCAACTGAGCTACGTCCGCTTGTCGTTTCGGTCGGCTCTCGCGTCCCGGCGACGAGTTGAACTCTAGCGGATTCCCGGGCCAGTACAAAAACGCGTTTGTGCAGCGTGCTGCCCTGCACCCCGGCCCGGACCTGCGACGGACGCGCGCCCGACCGGCCGCGGCCATGTTAGTGGAGCCGCGGGGAAGTGCTGCGGACCTGCTCAGGGGACATCCCCGGGCCACCCCCGCGACACCGGACCTAGACTCGACAGCGTGCCCGACCTTCCGCCCCTCGCCCGTTTCGGCGCCCGCGTCGCCACCGGCCTGCTCGACGTGACCAGCGACCCCGCCGCCCTCGACTCCACCGGTTTCTGGGCGGTCACGGCGGACTTCGAAGGCGGTCCGGTCTGCGCCCGCTTCGCCGAGGTACGCGAGGAGCCGGTCCCGGCGCCCGTGCCGGGGGAGTGGCGGGGGCCCGCCGTCGGCGACTGGACGTCGTCGCTCGACCGCGCCGCGTACACCGCGGGTGTCCGCCGGATACGGGAGCACATCGCCGCCGGCGAGGTCTACCAGGCGAACCTGTGCCGCGTCCTGACCGCGCCCGTCGCGCCCGACGCCGACGTGGACGCGCTGACCGCCCTGCTGGCCCGCGGCAACCCGGCGCCCTACGCAGGAACGATTCGCCTCCCCGGGTACGGCGTCGAGCTCGCCACCGCGTCCCCCGAACTCTTCCTCCGCCGCGAGGGACGGACCGTCGAGTCGGGACCGATCAAGGGCACCGGCCGCACCGAGGCGGACCTGCTCGACAAGGATCACGCCGAGAACGTGATGATCGTCGACCTGGTCCGCAACGACATCGGACGGGTCTGTGCCACCGGCACCGTGACCGTTCCCGACCTGTGCACCGTGGAGAAGCACCCGGGGCTCGTCCACCTCGTCTCGACGGTCCGCGGCGAACTCCGCGAGGACGCCGGCTGGCCCGAGCTGCTCGACGCCGCCTTCCCGCCCGGCTCGGTCACCGGCGCCCCCAAGTCCAGCGCCCTGCGGATCATCGACGCGCTGGAGACGGCACCCCGCGGCCCCTACTGCGGCGGCATCGGCTGGGTCGACGCCGACCGGGGCACCGGCGAGCTTGCCGTCGGCATCCGCACCTTCTGGATCGACCGTGCCGAAGGAGTGCTGCGCTTCGGCACCGGCGCCGGCATCACCTGGGGCTCCGACCCCGAGGCGGAATGGCGGGAGACCGAGCTGAAGGCGGCGCGACTGCTCGCGGTAGCGTCGGGAACGTACGAGGTGAGTGGAGGGACCCTGACGTGAAGATCTGGCTCGACGGAGGGCTGCAGGACACCGAGTCCGCCCGTGTCTCCGTCTTCGACCACGGCCTGACCGTGGGTGACGGCATCTTCGAGACGGTGAAGGCGACGAACGGCAGGACGTTCGCACTCACCCGCCACCTGGACCGGCTGACCCGGTCCGCGCGCGGCCTCGGCCTGCCCGACCCCGACCACGACGAGGTCCGCCGCGCCTGCGCCGCCGTCCTCGAGGCCAACCCCGTGGCCCTCGGCCGCCTCCGCATCACCTACACCGGCGGCCACGGCCCCCTCGGCTCCGACCGCGGCGACCGCGGCCCCACCCTCGTCGTCGCCCTCGGCGAGACCAGCCGCCGTCCCGACTCCACCGCCGTGATCACGGTCCCCTGGACCCGCAACGAGCGCGGTGCGCTGACCGGCCTCAAGACGACCTCGTACGCCGAGAACGTCGTCGCCCTCGCCCGCGCCCACCAGGACGGCGCCTCCGAAGCCCTCTTCCCGAACACCGTCGGACAACTCTGCGAGGGCACCGGCTCCAACGTCTTCGTCGTCCTGGACGGTGAGATCCACACCCCTCCGCTCGCCTCCGGCTGCCTCGCGGGCATCACCCGGCAGCTGACCGCCGAGTGGACCGGCGCCAAGGAGACCGATCTGCCGCTCGACGTGCTCGAGCGGGCCGACGAGGTCTTCCTCACCTCCACCCTGCGCGACGTCCAGGCCGTCCACCGCGTGGACAGCCGCGAACTGCCGGGCGCCCCGGGCCCGGTGACCGCGAAGGCGATGCGCGTCTTCGACGAGCGCGCCGGGAACGACCTGGACCCGTAGACGTCAGGGGAGTCCCCGGGAAAACAGGCTGACTTCAGTGCGTACGACGGGTAGAAAGCCCTGATGACCACGACCCTGCGGCCCACCGAGCCGCTCCAGCGCGCCGCCGACGGAGCACTGTCCCGCCACTACCGGGTGTGCGTGAACAGCCGCCCCGTCGGAGCGGTCCGCCTCTTCACCGATCCCGTCCTCGGGCTCGCCGTCGCCCACATCGACGAGCTGTACATCGAGGAGCCGGACCGCGGCCGGGGCCGTGGCACGGTGGCCGCGCTCGCCGCCGAGGAGGTGGCCCGGGGCTGGGGCTGCGGGCAGATCGAGATCAGGGTGCCGGGCGAGGCCGACCGCGCCCTGCGGCTCGCCACGGCCCTCGGCTACGTCCAGCGCAACCGCGGGATGGAGAAGCGGCTCGGCGGCGTCGCGCCCGGACTGCCGGCCGGCAGCCGGGCCCGGCCCATGACGGAGGCCGAGTACGGCTCCTGGGCCGAGCGCGGGATCGTGGAGTACGCGCAGGAGTGGATCGACCGCGGAGTGCCCGGGGACTCGGCCCGGGCCAAGTCCCGGCAGGACTACGCGCGGTTGCTGCCGGAGGGCCTGGCGACGCGGAACGCGCGGATCAGCGTCCTGGAACACGAGGGCGTCCCGGTCGGCGACCTGTGGCTCGCGTTCGTGGCCGGCAGCGCCTTCGTCTACAACGTCGAGACGTACGAGGAACATCGCGGCCGGGGACACGGCCGTTCCCTGATGCTGCTGGCGGAGGCCCAGACGGTGGCCGCCGGGGGAGAGGTGCTGGGTCTGAACGTCTTCGCGGGCAACACACCCGCCGAGCGGCTCTACGAGTCCCTGGGATACGTGACGGTGGGCTACTCGATGTACAAGCCCCTGCTGTGAGGCCGCCGCCCGTCCGCCCTGCCCCTACTGCTGCTCGGCCAGCAGCCGGTCGGCGATCTCCTCGACGCGCTCGCGCAGGCCTTCCTGGCTCTTGCCGCCGTCCAGGCGCTCGCCGCCGATGACGTACGTCGGAGTGCCCGTCACGCCGATCGCCTTGCCCTCGGCCTGGTCGGCGTCCACGATCAGGATGTGCCGGCCGTCGATCAGCGCCGTGTCGAACTCCTCGGCGTCCAGCCCGATTTCACCGGCCACGGCGACCAGGAAGGGTTCTCCCCCACGGTCCAGTTCCTCGACCCGCCCCAGCACCGCTTCCACATAGGGCCAGCCCTTGCCCTGCTCCAGGGCCTCCTCGGCGGCCTGCGCGGCGGCGAAGGCGTGCTTGTGCTTCTCCAGCGGGAAGTGCCGCAGCCGCAGCTCCAGCCGGTCGCCGTAGCGCTCGCGCAGCGCCCGCAGATCATCGAGGGCGGCGCGGCAGTCCGGGCACTGCAACTCGCACCAGACGTCGAGGACGACGGCGGGACGGGAGGACGCCGGGACGGAGGCGGCGGAGACAGCGGCGGCGGAGGGGGACGCGGCGGAGGAGTCACTCATGCCCCCAGTCTCCCAGTCCCCGGCGGCGGCCCACGCTGCACCTCCCGAAGGACCCTCGGGACGGCTGGGTCGGCACCTCCGGAGGAGGCGACCCGGAGATGTCCCTGATGTCCGGACCGGAGCATGGCCCGGGAGCGGCCCGGAGGTGCAGGATGGAAGGGACGAAGCGCCTGTCCGTACCGGGTGCGAAGTCCAGACGTCCCTGTCCGAGTGAGCCAGCCTGGAGGACCGGATGATTGCCGAGACCGTCTGTTCCGCCGTCGCCGCGGCCGGCCTGGGCATCGCGGTGGTCACGGCCTACCGCAAGCGCTACCTGTCGGCCGCCCGCATCGCGGCCTACTCCCTCGTGCCCCTCGGACTCGTGATGACCGGCGTCGTCGAGTGGGTCGCCGACACCGCCTTCAGCCCGACCGCCTGGGCCGGCTTCGGAGTGCTCGGCGTGGCCTGGGCGCTGTTCGCCACCACCCGCGCGGTGGAGCGCCGCAGGGGCGGCACCAGAAAGGAGCGCAAGGCGGCGGCCCGCGCCGCGCGGTCCGACGCCCTGGCCCCGACCGCCGGGGCACCCTCCCTGGGCCCGGCGGCCTCCCGTCCGGCCGCCCGCCCCGCCGCCCCGCGCGCGACGGGCGGCACCGACGACTTCAGCGACATCGAGGCCATCCTCAAGAAACACGGCATATGAGGCCACGCCGCGCCCGCACAGGTCCCGCGTGCGGCCCCGCATATGACGGTGGCGCTCACGATTGAAACGACACAGTCGGCCCAACCGCGCACGGAAACGATCACGGCCTGAAACCGACGTCACGGAATTCGGCGAACACCCGCTCAATCCGGGCGTGTTGATCGCGCGGTACGCTTCGCCTGCGTCATCATCGCCCGCGAGATGCTGGACACGGAACAAGGCGACACCGCGCCGCCGCAGGACGAGCCGCGCGGATGCCTCTTCGCCCTTTCCCAGCCACCGCTGATGATCTTTCTTGCGGTGATCGGGTGTCTGCTGCTCATGGCTGCGCTGCACGATCTGCTGCTGCTCTGAGCCGTACCCGCGGTCCCCGGCGCCACCCGCCGGGGCCGCGTCGGCACCGGCACTCACCCACCACGGCGACAGCCTCCGGCCCGAGGGCGCGGTCGGCCGATCACAGTCAGCAACCCCTCAGCCGTTACCGCAAGCCCTCAGCCGTTACCGCCCGGCCACTCGCGGCCGACGGCGACCGGCCCACGAGCCCCACCCGCCACTCCTCACACCCGCACACCCCGCGACCACCCTGATGCTCACCTTCCCCCTGACTTTCCCCCTCACCCGACAGCGGTCAGCCCGCCGCCTCCTTGCGTCGCGCGCGGTAGGCCGCGACATGCAGGCGGTTGCCGCAGGTCCGGCTGTCGCAGTAGCGGCGGGACCGGTTCCGGGAGAGGTCGACGAAGGCGCGCCGGCAGTCCGGAGCCTCGCAGCGCCGCAGCCGCTCCTGCTCACCGGCCACCACGAAGAAGGCCAGCGCCATCCCGCAGTCGGCCGCCAGATGGTCCGCGACCGAGGCGCCGGGCGCGAAGTAGTGCACATGCCAGTCGTAGCCGTCGTGATCCGTGAGCCGCGGGGTGGTACCCGCCGCGGCGACCAGTTCGTTGATCAGCCCGGCGGCGGACCGCGCGTCCCGCGCCGCGAAGATCCCGGCGAACCGTCCCCGGACCTTGCGCACCGCGGACAGATCGAACTCGGAGAGCACACCGACATCGCTGATCTCGTGCTTTCGTACGAAATCCTCCAGCGCGGCGACATCCGTCAGCGCGTCCGGGGCCGTCTCGCCCTCCGGCGCGGTGTTCAACAGATCGACCACGGCATCGAGCGCACATCGGGTGTCGTGGGTGATCAGCACGTTTCGCTCCCTGGCCTGGGCGACGGGCGGGCGCCCGCCGATGCTGGCCGATGGTAGCCGCCCCGGGCGGGTAAGCCACGAGCCCGCACACCCCGACTGCTCCGACGCCGCCTGACGCCGCTCCCCACGACGGCAGAACGGCCGTGAACGCACCGACGCCGCGCCACGGCGGACCGTGGCGCGGCGTCGACGCGTTCCCTGTGCGGTTGTCGTGGCCCGAGCCGTCTCCCCGAGTGGACGGCGCCGGGCGGCTCGGAGTGAGCCCCGCCCTAGCTTTCCGCCAGGATGTGCGAGAGCTCTTGGTCGAGATCGAAGTGCCGGTGCTCCGTGCCGGGAGGCACGGCCGCGTCAGTCCGCTTCAGGAAGGACTCCAGGGCTCGCGCCGGGGCCTCGAGCAGGGCCTCGCCCTCGGGCGAGCTCAGGGCGATGCACACGACGCCCTGACCGTGACTGCGCGACGGCCAGACGCGGACGTCGCCGGTGCCCGTGGGCCGGTGCAGGCCCTCGGCGAGGAGGTCGCGGGCGAACACCCACTCGACGGTCTCCTCGGCTCCGGTGTGGAAGGTGGCGTGCACGGCGTAGGGGTCGGCCGTGTCGTACCGCAGGCCTGCGGGGACAGGCAGGGATGACTCGCTCGACACAACGAGGCGCAGGTGCAGCTCGCAGCTGACCGTGGTGTTCATAAGCGCCAGGGCCTTTCGCTCAGTGTGCGCTCGGGGATTCGCACGTCGGCGAAATCGACATGCCACCTACGGTGCCGTTGTAAACCCCTCTGAGTGTTTTGCGTGCCTTTACGTAACTCTTCCGGCCGAGAGCCTGTTCGTGAAGTACCACCATTCCGGTGACTGGAATCTCTCGGGTAGGGTCTTGCTGTATGAATACGGGGAGTAACGAGCCTGGCGAGGTAGCCATGGCGGCCGACGGGACGAAGGCGGACGGGGCGCCGGAAGAACCACAGGACCAGGGGCTCGGCTCCCGGGCGCCCGCATTCGTCAAGTCACGCCGCGTGCTCCACCTGAGCTGGCAGGTCGGCGTCTTCGTGATCGGCCTGGCCGTGGTGGGCGCCGGCATCGTCATGCTGCCGCTGCCCGGGCCCGGCTGGGTGGTGATCTTCGGGGGCATGGCGATCTGGGCCACCGAGTTCGTCTGGGCCCAGCTGGTGCTGCGCTGGACCAAACGCAAGGTCACCGAGGCGGCCGCGCGTGCCCTCGACCCCAAGGTGCGCCGTCGCAACATCGTCCTGACCTCGATCGGCCTCGTGATCATCGGGGCGGTGCTGGGTGTCTACCTGTGGAAATTCGGCATGGAGATGCCCTGGAACATCAAGGACCAGTGATCGGCGGCAGAGGTGCGGAGGGCCGGTCGGTCTTGGTCACGGGCATCCGCTGACATGGGGTAATGTTCTTCCTGCGTCCGGGCGATTAGCTCAGTGGGAGAGCGCTTCGTTCACACCGAAGAGGTCACTGGTTCGAACCCAGTATCGCCCACGTCCGGCACGGTGGCCCGTCTGCGAGACAGCAGGCGGGCCACCGTCGTTCTGTCGTCCCACCGGGACGGGTCGTCGTCGTTCGGGCGCTGTCGCCTTCGGTGAGCCGGTCGCCTTATCCCTGCCCCTCCCGGCGAATTCCCTTCGCCGCGGGCGCCGGACGAAAACTGATTCTCCGTTCGACAAGCCGAACCCGCGTCCCTCACCAGCGACTTCGCCACGCTCTCCGCGCCGGTTCGCCGCGGTGGACCCGACCCGTCGCAAGGGTGCCGCGCAAGAAATTCCTGTCCGAATCATTGACGCTCCCTCGGCCCCCTCGTACCTTGTGCCAGCAAGCGCTTTCTTGAAACGATTCATGCAAGCGGCAATGGCGCTGCGGGAGGGGGCCCAACCATGGGAACCAGCAGGAATGTTGAGAGGCGTACGATCCTGAAGGTGGCTGGAGCCTCCGCGGCCGGCTTAGGGCTGGGCGCGACGACGGCGTGCGGTGGTGGCAGCGGTTCCGGAGACGGGACGGTGACCCTTCGTTACGCGTGGTGGGGTGGCGAGCCGCGCACCATCGCCATCAAGAAGACGATCGCGCTCTTCGAGAAGAAGTACCCGAAGATCAAGATCAAGCCTGAATTCACCGACTACGAGGCGTTCTGGGAGAAGTTCCAGACCCAGGCCTCCGGCGGGAATCCGCCGGACGTTTTCCAGAATGCGGTCGGCTTTCTGCGCAAGTACGACAAGCGCGGCGTTCTGATGGATCTCAAGACGCAGGCGGACGCGGGGAACCTGAGCCTGGAGAACTTCCGCAACGGCGTTCTGGCGAACGGTCAGGTCGACGGCAAGCAGATCGGCGTACCCGTCGGCGCCAACACCATGGCGCTCGTCATCGACGTCAAGGCCTTCAAGAAAGCGGGCGTGGAGGCGAAGTTCGGCTGGACCTGGGACGAGTACTTCGACGCGCTGCAGACGATCCAGGACAAGCTGAAGATCGCCGGTGACACCGGCTACTTCAGCATCATGTACCTCTACGACCTGTATCTGCGTCAGAACGGCAAGGCCTTTTTCACCGACTCCGAACTCGGCTTCACCGAGGACGATCTGACGCAGTGGTGGGAGGACGGCTACAAGCGCGTCAAGTCCGGGCTGGTCGCCGACCCGAAGAAGATCGAGCAGGTCAAGCCGAAGTCCGGCCTTTCGGCGGGCCTGGCGGCGTCCGAGTTCACCTGGGACAACTTCTCCATCCGCTACGAGGGCGAGGGCGAGTCCGACTACGGGATCGCGCCGATCCCCACCACGGACGGCAAGGACACCGGCCAGTACCTCGGTTCGCTGATGCTGAGCGCCTTCTCCGGGACCGGGCATCCCAAGGAAGCGGCCCAGTTCATCGACTTCATGGTCCACGACCCCGAGGTCGGCAAGATCATGGGCTACGACCGCGGCATCCTCGCCACCACGGAGCAGTACGACGCCTTCACGCCGGCCGACGCCAACAACAAGGGCGTCGCGGCCTACGAGGACGAGGTCGCCAAGGCGGGCGTCCTCGGGAAGATCACCCCGCACCCGTCCGGCGCGGACGTCGTCGAGGCGGCGTTCCTGCGCATCGGCGGCGAGGTCGCCCAGGGCAAGACCAAGCCGGCCGACGCCGCGAAGGCGCTGTTCGGCGAGGCCAAGGCCGCGTTCGCGGGCTGAGGGGACGTACCACCATGACGCTCGTCAAGGAAGCGCCCGCGCGCCCGGCGAAGAAGCGGTCCGCCGCTCCTGCCGCCGGGCGGCGCGGGCGGCGCCGCGAGAACCTCGCCGGCTATCTCTTCATGTCGCCGTGGATCGCGGGGTTCCTGCTGCTCACCGCGGGGCCGATGATCGCGTCGCTGTACTACGCGTTCACCAGCTACAACCTGTTCACGCCGCCCCGGTGGGTGGGGCTGGACAACTTCACGACGATGTTCCAGGACCCGCGCTGGCAGAAGTCGGTGCAGGTCACGCTGAAGTACGTCGTCGTGGCCACACCGCTGAAGCTGCTCCTCGCGCTCGGAGTGGCGCTGCTGCTCGCGCAGAAGCGGCGCGGGCAGGCCCTGTACCGGGCGGCGTTCTACCTGCCGTCGCTCATCGGCGCCAGTGTCTCCGTGGGCTTCGTGTGGCGGGCGCTGTTCTCCGACGACGCCATCGTGGACCGTACGCAGCAGGTCTTCGGTCTCGATGTCGGCGGCTGGATCGGCAATCCGGACTATGTCCTGTACTCCCTGGTGGCCCTGAGCATCTGGCAGTTCGGCGCACCGATGGTCATCTTCCTGGCGGGGCTCAAGCAGGTGCCGCGGGAACTGTACGAGGCCGCCGAGATGGACGGCGCCGGCCCCTTCCGGCGGTTCTGGAACATCACGCTGCCGATGATCTCCCCGGTGCTCTTCTTCAACGTGCTGCTGGAGTCCATCCACGCGTTCCAGGTGTTCGGCTCCGCGTACGTCGTCTCCGACACCCGGTGCGGGCCCGCCGACGCCACGCTCGTCTACACCTGTTACCTCTACCAGAAGGGCTTCAAGGAGGCCCAGATGGGCTTCGCCTCCGCGATGGCCTGGACGCTGGTGGTGGCGGTGGCGCTCGTCACGGCGGTCCTGTTCTGGACGCAGAAGAAGTGGGTGCACTACGAGGAGGCCGCCAAGTGACCAGTGCCACCAGCCCTGCCCTGCGCACCGCGAAGGAGCGGCGGCGCGTCGGATCCCTCGTCTGGCACCTGGGCGCGCTCCTCGTGCTGGCGGTCGTCCTCTACCCGGTGATCTGGGTGCTCGGCGCCTCGTTCAAGCCGAGCAAGGACATCATCGCCAGCCTCGACCTGCTGCCCGCCAAGCCGGTCTGGGCGAACTTCTCCGGGCTCGCCGACGGTATCTCCGGCATCTCCATCGGCAGCTTCTTCCTGAACTCGCTGACGTACGCGCTCCTCGCCGTCGTCGGTGTCGTGCTGTCGAGCTCGCTGACCGCGTACGCCTTCGCCAAGATCCGGTTCGCCGGGCGGAACCTGCTCTTCACGCTGATGATCGGCACGCTGCTGTTGCCGTACCACGTGCTGCTCATCCCGCAGTACGTGCTGTTCCGCAACCTCGGCTACATCGACACGCTGGTGCCGCTCGTCGCGGGCAAGTTCCTGGCCACGGAGGCGTTCTTCGTCTTCCTGATGGTGCAGTTCATGCGCGGCCTGCCGCGCGAGCTGGACGAGGCCGCCAAGCTCGACGGCTGCGGGCATCTGAGGACCTACTGGTCGATCGTGCTGCCGCTGAGCCGGCCCGCGATCATCACCAGTGCGATCTTCACCTTCATCAACGCGTGGAACGACTTCATGGGGCCGCTGATCTACCTCAACACCCCCTCCAAGTACACCGTTTCGCTCGGCCTGATGATGTTCCGCGACCAGGAGGGCATCTCCAACTACGGGAGCATGATCGCGATGTCGCTGGTGTCGCTGGTGCCGGTCATCGCCTTCTTCATGGCCTTCCAGCGTTACCTCATCGACGGGATGGCGACCTCCGGACTGAAGGGCTGAGGCGGTCACCGTGGCGCAAGCACGTGTGAAGGCACCCAGGGGGTCCGTGTTCGGCGAACGCTTCGCGGTCTTCGCCGAGTGTCTGCTCACCGGGGTGTGGATCGCGGTGGCCTCGCTCGGCGTGGTCACCTACCCGGCCGCCTTCGCCGCCGGCGCGCGGCATCTGCGCCGTCGTACTGCCCATGAGGGAGGGGGATGGCGGGAGTTCGTCACCGACTTCCGCTCCGCCGTGCGCGGCGGGTGGCTCGCCGGGCTCGCCGGGTGGGCGGCGGTGGCCGCGGTCTGGGTGGACGTCCAGGCCGCGCGGGCCGGCCTCCCCGGCGGGCCGCTCGTGGGGGCCGTAGGACTGTTCGCGCTGATCGGGCTCGCGGTCGCCGGGCTGCGTGCGGCGGCGGTCTGGACGCCGGGGGAGTCCTGGCGCTCCCTGCTGGCGCGGGCGGGGCGTCGTACCGTGCTCGACCCGGCCGGATCGTTCCTGCTCACCGCCGGGCTGGCCGTGGTGGCCGTCTCCGGCTGGGTGATCGCGCCGCTGGCCGTCCCGGTGCTCGGGGCGGTCGTGGCGGCGGCCGTGGCCGTGGAGGAGCGTTACCGCAGGCGCTGAGCCACTCCGCCCCGCATCGAGGCCGGCGCCCCGGTGCCGAAGGTTCATCTGTCATGCCCCTGATCAGTATTCCTCAGGAAAGGAATGGCCATGTCTCCCATCCCCCGCAGGTCTCTCCTCAAGGCGGCGGCCGTCGCCGGAGCCGCCGCCCAGTTCTCCTGGGCGCTGGGGGCGCAGGACGCCGTGGCCGCGCCCGCGGCCGAGGCGGCGGACGCGGACCCGGTGGTCCTGGACTGGCTGGAGGACGGCGGCCTCGGCGCCGCCCCCGGTTCCACCCTCGGCGTGCCCTGGCCGATGGGCGCCTTCCAGGAGGACCAGACCTTCGCGCTGACGGACGCCGAGGGCAAGGACGTGCCCGTGCAGTCCTGGCCGATCGCGTACTGGCCGGACGGCTCCCTCAAGTGGACGGCCCACGCGGTCGGCGCGGGAACGGGGAAGCTGACCCTCGCCGCGGGCACCCCCGCCGCCCCCGACCGGAAGGTCACCGTCGACAAGCGCGGCGGCACGGTCGACGTCTCCACCGGCGTCATCACGGTGAAGATCGGCAAGGACGGCGCCTCCCTGATCAAGTCCGTCAGACGCGGCTCGACCGAGATCGCCAAGAACGGCCGGCTGGTCCTGATCCGCCAGCCCGAGATCGAGGACGAGGACCAGGGGACGGTCAGGACGGAACGATTCGAGGGCGCCATCGGGGACGTGACCGTCGAGCAGGAGGGCCCGGTCCGCGCGGTCGTCCGCATCGACGGCAGACACCGCAAGGGCGGCCGCAGCTGGCTGCCGTTCTCCATCCGCCTCTACTTCTACGCGGGCGCCGACTCCTTCCGCATGGTCCACACGATCACCTACGACGGCACGCAGGAGCCCGGCAAGGCGAGCGGTGACTTCATCCGCGGCCTGGGCGTGCGCTTCACGGTCCCGATGCGCGACGAGGCCTACGACCGGCACATCCGCATCGGCGGCGAAGGGACCGGTCTGCTGCGCGAGGCCGTCAAGGGCATCACCGGGCTGCGCCGCGATCCGGGCGCCGCCGTCCAGGCCGCCCAGTACGCGGGCGACAAGCTGCCCGACCCCGCCACCTGGGACCAGCGGGTGACCACGAGGCTGCAGTACATCCCCGAGTGGGGCGACTACACCCTCTCCCAGCTCTCCGCCGACGGCTTCACGCTGCGCAAGCGCACCAAGAAGGGCTACGGCTGGATCGGTGCCGGCGGCGGCAGGCGGGCCTCCGGCTTCGGGTACGTCGGCGGCGCGAGCGGCGGATTCTCCTTCGGCCTCAGGGACTTCTGGGAGCGCCACCCGAGCCAGCTCGACATCCGGGACGCCCACACCGACGCGGCCGAGGTCACCCTCTGGCTCTGGTCGCCCGAGGCGCAGCCCATGGACCTGCGCTTCTACCACGACGGCATGGGCCAGGACACCTACGCCGAACAGCTCGAGGGTCTCAACATCACCTACGAGGACCACGAGCCCGGCTTCGGCACCCCCTACGGGATCGCCCGTACCTCCGAACTCCTCTTCTGGGCCAACGAGTCGACGCCGGCCCCCGACAGGCTCGCCGAACAGGTCGAGGCCGTCCGGGTGCTGCCGCAGCTCGCCGCCCCGCCCGGGCAGCTCATCAAGGCGAAGGTCTTCGGCCCGGGCCTCTACGCCGAGCCGGACCGCTCCACCCCCGCCAAGGCGAAGATCGAGGACCACCTCGACTTCCTCTTCACCTACTACAAGGACCAGGTGGAGCAGCGCCGCTGGTACGGCTTCTGGGACCACGGCGACATCATGCACACCTACGACACCGTCCGGCACCAGTGGCGCTACGACATCGGCGGCTACGCCTGGGACAACTCCGAGCTGTCGCCCGACCTCTGGCTCTGGTTCGCCTACCTGCGCTCGGGCCGTGCCGACATCTTCCGCTTCGCCGAGGCGATGACCCGGCACACCGGCGAGGTCGACGTCTACCACATCGGCCAGTGGGCGGGCCTGGGCACCCGGCACGGCGTCCAGCACTACGCCGACAGCGCCAAGCAGCAGCGCATCGCCAACACCACCTACCGCCGCTACTACTACTTCCTCACCGCCGACGAACGCGTCGGCGACCTCATGCACGCCAACGTCGACTCCGACGAGACGTTCCTCGCCCTGGACCCGCTGCGCAAGGTCCGCACCGACCCGTACACACCCGACCGGCACGCCCTGTCGGTCGGCTTCGGCACCGACTGGAGCGGTCTGGTGTCGGCGTGGCTGACGGAGTGGGAGCGCAAGGGCCCGAAGTGGGAGAAGGCCAAGGCGCGCGTCCTGTCGACGATGGAGACCATCGCCGCCCAGCCCAACGGCTTCGTGCAGGGCAGCGGCCTGTACGACCTCGACACCGGGAAGTTCGCGGTCGCCACGACGCCGGTGGTCGGCGTCTCGCACCTGTCGGCGGTCTTCGGGCTCAACGAGCTGTGCGCCGAGCTGATCTATCTGGTCGACATGCCGGAGTTCAACGACGCGTACTTCGACTACTGCCGGTACTTCAACGCCACGAAGGCCGAACAGAAGGCGCGTTACGGGTCCGACTTCGGAAGTCTGCTGCTTTTCCAGGGGCATTCGCGGCTTGACGCGTATGCCGCGGTGCAGACCGGTGACGCGGTGCTGGCCGCGCGGGCCTGGACGAAGTTCTACAGCTCGGACGGGTACATGGAGTCCTCGCCGTGGAGGACTCAGGAGGTGAGTGGGCCGATGGCGCTGGTCGCGGGCAGTGAGGCGAGTTGGGTGTCGACGAACGACACCGCGTTGTACGGCCTCGCCGCCATAGAGAACCTGGCGCTGCTCGGCGACAAGATGCCCTCGTAGACGGGGCGCCAGTGTGCTGCGCCTGAAATCCGTAGGTAGACCTGCCTCGCCTCGGTGGTCGGATTCCCACCGCCGACCAGGCGCGTTGACCGTCCGCGGCTCAGCCGGAACTGCCTAGGAACTTCAGGCGCAGGACACGTGTGCTCTGACCGGGAGGGTTTGCCGGTTGGGCGGGTCATTCCTTTTCACCAGGAACCCAAGCGTCGCCGAGAGGTCAACGTTCGGCAGGCCCGTCAGGTGGACCCGGGCGGAATCGAGGTGGCCACGGGCCCGGTTCCAGTTGGACTGAAGTGCCTCGCGATCAACGGTCATGGCGTCAGTGTCGCCGGTGCTGTTGGCGTCCCTCTGGCCCGGGGTGAGCTTGTGGGTGCGGGTGGCGGTGTAGCCGGTGTGAGGTCGCACCGCGCCCGGCATCCCGACGTGCTGACCGCCCAACGGCGTGAGCCCGCCCGCGTCCGTAGTGAGAAGGGCATCCGCTGGGGCGGGCGACTGACGAAAGCCGCCTGACCAGGGTCCGCCATCAGGACCGAACTGCCTTCAGATGGCGCCTGAACAGCCCTGGCCCACCTGCGCGCCGCCGACCTCGGCTTCCGCGGTCCGACTCGATCGTCTGGAGCGCCGTGGCCGTGGCCGTCCTCCCGGACCACCTCCGCCGGGAGTAATGACCAGGAGGGGCCGGAGCGATTAGGCCCCGGCCCCTCCGACAGGGCCGGAAACCCGGGCGCGGCGGGTTGCCCTGCCATGTGATGATCCAGCCGGTGCGCCGGGGCTGCCGGCGTATCAGTTGCGTCACCACACCCTTGGGGGGTAGCAAATGAAACTGTTCTCTGCCGGACGCCCGTTACGTCTCAGATCCGGCGCCGCCGTGGCGGTGACGGCCGGCCTGTTGACTGCCGGCCTCGCCGCGCCCGCGTTCGCTGACGACGACCCGCCGCAGACCGACCAGTTGTGGATCAACGAGCCGTACGAGCAGACGCTGCCGCTCGGCACCGACGGCGGTCAGCCGCAGTCCCGCACCCTCGGCGTCGGCATCTACCACGACAACGAGAACTTCACGGTGACCGACGGCAGGCTCACCGTCGACGTCTCCGACCTCACCGGGGTCGCCGAGGTGACCTGGCCTGACAACTGCACGCCGAGCGGCACGAGTGCGGTGTGCGACGTTCCCCTGGTACCCGCGATCGGGGGTGACTACGAGGACCAGGTCTTCCTGACGGTGCGCGCGGCCGACGGCGCCGAAGTCGGCGCACAGGGCAGGATCACCTACGAGGCGACGGCCACCGGCCCCGAGGGCACGCTCACCGCGCCGAATGAGAGCTTCGACACCACGCTCACCGTCGGCACCGGGCCAGACCTCGCCATCGCCCCCCTCGCCGACATCGAGGACGGTCAGCCCGGCGACGAGCGGACGATCCCGTTGAAGATCACCAACAACGGCAACGAGAGCGCGAACGGGTTCACCGTCAAGCTGTACGCCTCGTACGGCCTGGCGGATCTGACCCGGTACGACGCCTGCACCTACACCACGACGGACGACAACGACTACGCACCGTCGAGCCAGGCAATCTGCACGTTCGACCAGGTGCTGGCGCCGGGCGACTCCTTCGAACTGCCCGAGCCGCTGACGGTGCGACTCGCCCCGCACGCGCTGAACGAGCGGCTCGACATCGACATCGAGCCGGGCGACGGAGCCCAGGACATCGACTCCCAGAACGACTACGCGGTCCTCCAGATCGGCGCGGAAAACACCGCGGACTTCTCCGTGACCGGTGACGCCATCTCCGGCACGGCGGGCGAGACGGCCACCGCCGAGCTCACGTTCAAGAACAATGGCCCGGCCTGGTTCGGCAACCTCGGTTCCGGCGACCCGGTCGCCGAGGTCCGGCTGGTCGTGCCCGAGGGCACCAAGGTCACCGGCGTGCCGTCCGGCTGCTACCCGCACACCCTCGACGGCGGCTACTACCCGAAGCAGACGGGCGCCCCGCGCTACGACTGCGACCTGCGGTACTGGGTGCTGGAAGACACCCAGCGCACGTTCGCGTTCTCCGTGCGTGTCGACACCGTGGTGCCCGGCGCGACCGGTGCCGTGAGCATCCACCCCACGTTCGGCGAGTTCGGCGAGTACCCCTTCGACTTCGACCCGGACCTCACGAACAACACGGCGGTCCTGGCCGTCAACTGACCGGTCCGGGGGTTCGGAGCAGCCGTTCGAGCCGCTGCTCCGAAACCGCGCCTCACAGGGCGGATGCTGCCAAACCTTTCGGGTGGACGAAGACCGCGGACGAGATCCTCGAACGCCTCGCCGGACATCTGAACCGAATTCCCGACTCAGGACGCTAGTTCATCCTCCCCAGGACCTCCCGCGCCTTCCGGACGTCGCGCAGGCGCTGCTCGTACGTCGTGCCGAGCGCGAGCAGCAGCAGTCCGGCGAGTGCGGGAGGTGCCCAGCGGGGGAGCCAGCCCGCGATCTGGACGAGATACGGGGCGAGCTCGTGCAGCGCGTCCAGGACCAGCACCGAACCGCCCAGCACCAGAGGAGCCCGGAGGCGGTGCCGGGCGCCCAGCAGGGTGAGCAGCAGCGCGGCCGCGCCCAGCAGCAGGGGGCGGGTGAACCCGGCGTCGGCCCAGGCCGCGGCGAGGCTGGGCAACAGGGTGGCGGCGAGCCCGGGGCCGTACGTCGTCCAGGACGACGCCCGCGGGTCGCGGTGCCGGCGCAGGACTCCCACGAGCAGCGCGGGAACCGTGACCGGCAGGGTGTACGCCTCCGGGATGCCGACCTGCCAGGCCGCCAGCCGTACCCAGGAGGCCAGCACGAACAGGACGACGGCCGCGTGGCCGACGGCACGCCGGTCCCGTCGTACGGCCGTTCCCGCGGCGATCACCCCGCACAGCGCCAGCACCAGGGCCAGCAGGGGCGGGTCGAAGGCGGCCAGGCCGATCGCGACGAGGCCCGCGACAGCGCCCGTCGCCTCCACCGAGAGGGTGGTGGCGGCGTCGGCGGCCCGTGGCGCGAGCAGGGCCGCCGCCGCGGGGACGAGTAGGACCAGCAGCGCCACGACCTCCGGCCGCCAGCCGGCCGAGGCGCCCACCGCGCAGGCCAGCGCGGTGGCGTACCCGAGGCAGGCCGCGGACGACACCGGGGCGAGCCGCCCGCGCCGGGCGGTCACCGCGAACACGGCGGTCAGCGAGGCGAGCACGGTGACGGTCGCGGGCTCGGCGGCCAGGGAGACGAGAGCGAGACTGAGGGAGGTCACCAGGGCGAGCCCGACCGCGGGCCGGGTGCCGAGCCCGAGGAGTGCCACCACGGTGAGTCCGAGCAGCAACAGGCCGACGGCATACGGTAGTTCGAGAGCGGCGGGTGTCACGATCACCGCCGCCCACGCGGGTACGAGAGCGTGCGGGCGCCACTGTGCGCCACGGAGCGCGAGGAGCGCGGCCACCACGAGCAGGACCAGGGGAGCGGTGGCCGAGTGCGGCGGCCAGAACGCGTCGGCCGTCGCCGCCGCACGAGCGTCCCGCGGTGCTCCCGCCCACACCCGGGCCGCCCACGCCGTCGGCCCCAGCAGCGTGACACCGACCGCGGGCAGCGCCCACAGCACCGCGCCCACCTGCACGGTGTCACAGGCCAGGGCGAGCCCCCGGCGTACCGGCTCCGTGCCCCGCGCACCGGCCGACAGCGCGACACCGCAGGCCAGACAGGCGGGCACGACCCACTCACCGGGCACCGACACCCGCAGGAACCCGCCGACGCCCGCGACCGCGCACAGGGCGCCCGCGAGCGCCGTCCCCGTCGCGAGGCCGGGCCGCGGGGTGAACCTCGCGGCGGTCACGGCGACGGCGGCCGCGAGGAGGAGAAGCGCGGCCGCGCGGACGGCGGCACCCGGACCGGCCGCGTCCAGACAGAGCAGGCCGGCCGCCAGGACGCCGTAACCGCCCGTGCCGAACGCGCACACCACCGCGACCAGCCGTACGGGCCGCACTGCCGCCGCGCGCAGGGCGACCATCGCGTCGAACGCCGCCGTGAGCAACACCGCGGCCGTGACCGCGTGCGGCCCGCCCCCGGCGGCGATCACCCAGAGGGGAAGCGGGAGCCGGGCGACCAGGAGAGCGGCCGGGCGGGGCAGCCGCAGCGCGGTGAGGGCCGTGCCGTACGCTGCCCAGAGCGCCGCCAGACCCGTCGCGGTGGCCGCCGTGTACGTCACGCCGTCCGCCGCCGTGAACGCCACCTCGTGCAGGGCGTACGCGTCCAGCGCGGTGAGTGCGAGACCGAGACCCGCGAGCGACTCGGCGGTGGAGCGCAGGCCACGGCGCAGCAGCACCACGGGGGCGCCGAGCACTCCGAGGGTGACCGAGCCCAGCACCAGGGACCGTCCGGTGATGTCCAGGTGACCCCAGCTGACCAGCGTGAACACCATCGCGGCCACGGTGAGCAGGACGCCGCCGAGCAGCAGCAGAACGTTCTGCACGCTCGGCGCGGTGGCCTCCGGACCGGGCCGGACGGGCGGTGCCGGGGCCAGTGGCCGTACCGGCTGGAGCGAGGTGACCAGCCAGGCGCGGCGGGCCAGCAACTGGGCCCGACGGGCGTCCAGACGGTGCAGCTCCGCGTCGAGGAGCCGCAACTCCTCGGCCGGGGGCGGAATGTGCGTCATGCCGCCGAGTGTGGTCCCCGTCACTTCGTACGGCATGAGTGCACCTACTCAGGACGTACTCAAATGCCGTTCGCAGGGCCCCTGCCCGGGCACACTCGGCCCATGGACTGGACCCACTACCGCTTCCTCAGCCGCTGGGCACTGCCCGGGCCGCCCGGCGCCGTCTACGCGGTCCTCGAGCGCGCCGAGGACTATCCGCGATGGTGGCGTCAGGTGCGCGAGGTCGACCGCATCGACGACATCACCGGCGTGGTCCGCATCCGCTCGCTCCTGCCGTACGACCTCACGTTCACCGCGCGTGAGGTGCGGCGCGATCCGGCGGCCGGGATCCTGGAGATCGCGATGGCCGGGGACATCGAGGGCTGGGCGCGCTGGACGGTCACCGCCGCCGGCTCCGGCACCCTGGCCCGCTACGAGCAGGTGGTCGATGTGGACAAGCCACTGCTCAGGCGGTTCGCCGTACCGGGGCGCCCGCTGTTCCGCGCCAACCACCGGCTGATGATGCGGGCCGGGCGGCGCGGCCTGGCCGCGTACCTGCAAGCGGTTTGAAGGAAGCGTGCGGGGACCTGTATTGTTCACTGCGTTCCCGGGCGATTAGCTCAGTGGGAGAGCGCTTCGTTCACACCGAAGAGGTCACTGGTTCGAACCCAGTATCGCCCACCGGGAAAGAGCCGGTCCGCAGTCCACGCGGACCGGCTTTTCCGTGTCCACGCCCTATGCCGCCGCCGGCAGTTCCGGGCGGACCGGCCACGACGTGTCCACCGTCTCCGGATTGCCGCTGCGCGCGAACCACGCCTGGAGTCCCCTCGCCTGAGCCGCGTGCCACCCCGTCTGCAGGGTGTGCAGCTCGGCGGGCGACAGCCGCTCCAGTCGGGCCGCGAACCGCCTGCCCACCGCGCGGACGACCTCCAGCGCGGCCAGCGCGTCCGCCGCCGCGTCATGCGCGTCGGACAGCGTCACGCCGTAGTGGGCGCACAGGTCGGTCAGCGTGCGGCGCCCCTTGCGGTAGCGGTCCAGATGCTTGTCCAGGACCCGGGGGTCCAGCACCCGCAGCGGTGCCGGCTCCAGCCAGTGGCCCAGCGACGAGGCGCGGTGCCTGCGCAGCTCACGGTCGAGCAGCGTCAGGTCGAACGGCGCGTTCATCACCACCAACGGCCGTCCCGCGGCCGCCTGTTCGGCGAGCAGCTCGGCTATCTCGAACATCACCGGCGACGGCCAGCGGCCGTTGCGCTGCAGATGCTCGTCCGTCAGTCCGTGCACCGCCGTCGCCTCGGCGGGCACCGGCACGCCCGGGTTCACCAGCCAGCGGCTCATCCGCGGCCGTACTCCCGGAGCGTCCTGGACGACGAGGGCGGCCGACACTATCCGGTCGGCCTCCACGTCGACGCCCGTCGTCTCCGTGTCGAAAGCGGCCAGCGGGCCCTCGTACCAGTTGGTCATACCTACACAACCCCTCGTTCACCCACGGCAGCTGACGCACCGTCTTCTGCCTGTTTGGTGATACCCGGGCTGTTTGCGCACTACGCCGGAAGGACACAACAGGAGTGCGGGTCTTTGCAGTTCAGCGGCCCGAGGCGGGATTCACCCGGTTGTCGACAGGCCCGGTCTCGGGCATCTCACTTTGCTTGGAAGGCTGTTGGTCATGGCGATAGCGCAGCCCGAACGGGGCGGGCTGCTGCCCGAACACACGGGCCCCCTGCGCGGC
This sequence comes from Streptomyces sp. NPDC002588, assembly GCF_040295925.1. NCBI lineage: Bacteria > Bacillati > Actinomycetota > Actinomycetes > Kitasatosporales > Streptomycetaceae > Streptomyces > Streptomyces sp. NPDC002588. Next base: position 164,988 of record NZ_JBEOWF010000017.1, on the reverse strand, counting down.
ACACTCGCCACCACCGCCTGCATGGAGACACTGCAGGTGGGCTACTTGCACGCGGTCGCGGCGGCGGCCGGCTGCTCGCTCTCCCAGCCGTTCCCGGACAACGGAATCGACTGGCACGTCAGTCACAGCGCGCCCGGGCACACGGTGGACGACGAGGTCACCATCAAGGTGCAGCTCAAGGCCACCTACCAGATACCGCCCAACCCACCGGGCCGGCACTTCTCCTTCACGCTCGACAACGACCACCTGCGCAAACTCGCCCGGTCCCCGGTGTCGGTGCACAAGATCCTGGTCGTGATGCTCGTACCGCGAACCCAGGACGACTGGCTGCGCGCCGCCCACGACCGCCTCGACCTGCGGCACTGCTGCTACTGGGTCAATCTCGCCGGCCACCCGATCACCGGGCGGACCCGGACCACCGTACGGATACCTACCTCACGCATCTTCGACGACCGGGCGCTGTGCGAGATCATGACGCGGGTCGGGACGGGAGGCAGACCATGACCCACCGCTCCCTCGACGAGCCCCTCAGGGCCGTACGGCCACACCCCGACCCCTGCTGGGACCGGGCCCCCGACCCCGGCGAGGTCGACCCCGCCGTCCTCGGCGCCCTGCTGCGCCGGCACGGCTGGCAGCGGCGCGGCGGCGCCGTCGGACGCTACGGCCGCTGGACCCCACCCGGGCCCGGCGGCCACGGCACGAGCCTCCTCGTGCCCGAGAGCCGGGCCTTCCCCGACAGCGACGACCTGCTCGGCGAGGCGCTCCAGGCCCTGGCCCGCAGCGGCACACCCTCCGCGCGGGAGGTCCTGCTCGGCCTCGCCGTGCCCAGCGACGAGATCCACTGGTGGCGGGACACCCCAGACGGACCGGCCGGGGCCTCGCCGTGGACGGTCGAGGAGCAGCTGCGCGGCGCCGCCCGTCAGATGCTCCTGGCCGGAGCCCTCGCCACCCGTGCGCGTGCCGGCTACTACGGCGCCCGCCACCGCCGCGCCGCCGCCGCGCTGCTCGACCAGGTCCTCGTCGGCGCCGCCGCCGACGGCCGCCGGCTCACCGCCTTCGTGCCGGCCGACCCGGGCCGCCCGCTCGCCGTCCGCCTCCACCAGGCCCTCTACGCCGTCCGTGAGGCCATCGACTACCAGCGGGCCACCGGCGGCATGGACGCCTTCGACGGCGCCGTGGAGGCCGGCGCCAGCCGCGAGCTCACCGACGCGCTGATCACCCTGGTCCGCGGCACCGAGGGCGCCCGGATCGCCGTGGAATGGGCGCCCGCGGCCGGCGTGCCCGAGGACTGCGCCGCCGTGGCCGAGCCCGTCGAGTTCTCGCCGGGCGACCTGCCCGTGCTGCGCGAGGCCGGCGCCCGCTACCTGCGGGAGGAACCCGCCGTCCCCGTGCGGATCACCGGCACCGTGGTCCGGCTGCGCAGGTCGGGACCGCGCGGCGAGGGCAGCGTACGGCTGCGGGTGCTGGCCGGCGCCGAGATCCAGCAGGTCCGGCTCACCCTCGACGAGGAGGACTACCGCATCGCCGGACAGGCCCACCTGGTCGGGCTGCCGGTGCGGGTGCAGGGCCGGCTGGAGAGCAGGGGCGGCTTCCGCCGGCTCACCGGCGCCTTCGGCGTCGTACCCGTGCAGGTCGACGACGCCGAGCGGGACCGGCTGATGAAGTCGCTGCAGGAGAACCTCGACTTCTTCGAGGAGGCCTGCGGCGGGGAGGACGAAGGGGACTGACACGGGCCGAGGCTGTCGCGGGGGTGCGACGGGTACTGATTTCGCGGTCGGCGGGTGCGGGTCGGTACGATCCCCTATTGCGCGCGCTCCCGGTATGGCGCCGCACCCACCTGCAGTCAGGAGAGACCGGTGTCAGACGTCCGTGTGATCATCCAACGCGATTCCGAGCGGGAAGAGCGCACGGTGACGACGGGCACCACGGCCGCCGACCTCTTCGCGGGCGAGCGCTCGATCATCGCCGCGCGCGTGGGCGGCGAGCTTCGGGACCTGTCGTACGTGCTCTCGGACGGCCAGGAGGTCCAGGGCGTCGAGATCTCCTCCGAGGACGGCCTGAACATCCTGCGCCACTCCACCGCGCACGTGATGGCCCAGGCCGTGCAGGAGATCTTCCCCGAGGCCAAGCTGGGCATCGGCCCGCCGGTCAAGGACGGCTTCTACTACGACTTCGACGTCGAGAAGCCGTTCACGCCCGAGGATCTCAAGGCCATCGAGAAGAAGATGCAGGAGATCCAGAAGCGCGGTCAGCGCTTCGCCCGCCGTGTCGTCACCGACGAGGCCGCCCGCGCCGAGCTCGCCGACGAGCCGTACAAGCTGGAGCTGATCGGCCTCAAGGGCTCGGCCTCCAGCGACGACGGCGCGGACGTCGAGGTCGGGGCCGGCGAGCTGACGATCTACGACAACCTGGACGCCAGGACCGGCGAGCTGTGCTGGAAGGACCTCTGCCGCGGTCCCCACCTGCCCTCCACCCGCCTCATCCCGGCGTTCAAGCTGATGCGCAACGCGGCCGCCTACTGGCGCGGCAGCGAGAAGAACCCCATGCTGCAGCGCATCTACGGCACCGCCTGGCCGTCCAAGGACGAGCTGAAGGGCTACCTCGACTTCCTCGCCGAGGCGGAGAAGCGCGACCACCGCAAGCTGGGCGCCGAGCTCGACCTGTTCTCCATCCCCGAGCAGATCGGCTCCGGTCTCGCCGTCTTCCACCCCAAGGGCGGCATCGTCCGCCGCGTGATGGAGGACTACTCGCGCCGCCGCCACGAGGAGGAGGGCTACGAGTTCGTCTACACCCCGCACGCGACGAAGGGGAAGCTCTTCGAGACCTCGGGCCACCTCGACTGGTACGCCGACGGCATGTACCCGCCCATGCAGCTCGACGAGGGCGTGGACTACTACCTCAAGCCCATGAACTGCCCGATGCACAACCTGATCTTCGACGCGCGCGGCCGCTCCTACCGCGAACTGCCGCTGCGGCTCTTCGAGTTCGGGACCGTGTACCGGTACGAGAAGTCGGGTGTCGTGCACGGCCTCACGCGTGCGCGCGGCTTCACACAGGACGACGCGCACATCTACTGCACCCGTGAGCAGATGTCGGAGGAGCTCGACAAGACGCTCACCTTCGTCCTCGGCCTGCTGCGCGACTACGGTCTCGAGGACTTCTACCTCGAGCTGTCCACCAAGGACCCGGAGAAGTTCGTCGGCTCCGACGAGGTCTGGGAGGAGGCGACCGAGACGCTCCGCCAGGTCGCCGAGAAGCAGGGTCTCCCGCTCGTGCCCGACCCGGGCGGCGCCGCCTTCTACGGGCCGAAGATCTCCGTCCAGACCAAGGACGCCATCGGCCGCACCTGGCAGATGTCGACCATCCAGCTCGACTTCAACCTGCCCGAGCGCTTCGACCTCGAGTACACCGGCCCGGACGGGGCCAAGCAGCGCCCGGTGATGATCCACCGTGCCCTCTTCGGCTCGATCGAGCGGTTCTTCGCGGTGCTCCTGGAGCACTACGCGGGCGCCTTCCCGGCGTGGCTGGCGCCGGTCCAGGCGATCGGCATCCCGATCGGCGACGGACACGTGGAGTACCTGGAGAAGTTCGCCGCGGCCGCGAAGAAGCAGGGGCTGCGGGTCGAGGTGGACTCGTCCTCCGACCGTATGCAGAAGAAGATCCGCAACGCCCAGAAGCAGAAGGTGCCCTTCATGGTCATCGCGGGCGACGAGGACATGTCGAACGGCTCGGTGTCCTTCCGCTACCGCGACGGCTCGCAGGAGAACGGCATCCCGTTCGACGAGGCCATCGCGAAGATCGCGAAGGTCGTCGAGGAACGCGCGCAGATCTGATCCACCGGTTCCGCGTCGGGCCCTCGGGAAGCTCAGCCTCCCGAGGGCCTTTCGTCGTCCTCCCGTGAGAACACCTGGACCAGCCACGACGAGAACGACCCCGTGACCGCGCCGAGCAGCGCCAGCCCGCACCCCATGAGACCGACCGCGATCACCCGGCCCCCGGTCGTGACCGGGACGACGTCGCCGTAGCCGACCGTGGTGAGCGTCGAGGCTGCCCACCACAGCGCGTCTCCGAAGGTGTGCATGTCGGTGCCCGGCGCCCCGCGTTCCCGGTCGTAGACGGCCAGTGCGCACGCGAAGCCGAGGAGCACGGTCGTCATCCCCGCGTACGTGATCACGCGCGCGTACAGCGACAGCCGGGGCTGTCCGCGCCGGCGCTGTACGGCCTCGTACACCTTGACGACCCGCAGCGGGCGCAGCAGCGGCAGCAGCACGACCACGCTGTCCAGCTTGTGCGTGCGGACGAAGCGCAGCCGCTGTCCGCTGAGCCGCCAGCGCACCCCGTAGTCGGCGGCGAACAGCACCCACGCCGCCGCCAGCATCGCCGTGCACAGGTCCCGCCAGACGGTCGGCAGGTCCTGGGCGAGGACCAGGACGGCGTACATGGCGAGGAACACCAGCGAGGCGAACGCGAGGGGGAGCTCGGTGCGCCGCTCCCAGCGGAGCTGACGGCTGACTTCGTCCATCGGCCCAGCTTGGCCCGAGGGGGTTTTGCCGGAACCCCGGCGACACGCCGCGAACGGGCGAAGCCATATGCTGCCTTGCATGACGAGTGAGCCGGAGCAGCAGATCGGAGTGGGGACGCAGGACGCGTTCCAGCGCCTGTGGACCCCCCACCGGATGGCCTACATCCAGGGTGAGAACAAGCCGACCGGCCCCGGGGCCGACGACGGCTGCCCGTTCTGCTCGATTCCGGCGAAGTCCGACGAGGACGGGCTGATCGTCAGGCGCGGCGAGCACGTGTACGCGGTGCTCAACCTCTACCCGTACAACGGCGGCCACCTGATGACCGTGCCCTACCGGCATGTCGCCGACTACACCGATCTGACCGGCCCGGAGACCGTCGAGCTGGCCGAGCTGACCAAGCAGGCGATGACGGCCCTGCGCAGCGCGTCGGGCGCGCACGGCTTCAACATCGGCATGAACCAGGGCGGCGTGGCGGGCGCGGGTATCGCCGCCCACCTCCACCAGCACATCGTGCCCCGCTGGGGCGGGGACACGAACTTCATGCCCGTGGTCGGCCACACGCGCGTGCTGCCCCAGCTGCTGGCCGACACGAGGAAGATGCTGGCCGAGGCCTGGCCGACGGCCTAGCGTCTTTCAGCCCCCCGCCCGCCCGCACCACCCGGCCCGTCCGGCGTTTGAGGACGAGGCCTGTTCGGGGCCGAGGCGGGGGCCCGGGGGCGGCAGCCCCCAGGGACGGCAACCCGCACGAACAGCGGCCCAACCGCCGGAGGCCTACGCGTCGTACGTGTCGGCCTTCTTCGGGGAGACCTCCTGCACCGCCCCGCTGAGCGCCGACGCACGGCTGCTGAACTTCTCGGTGTCCACGTCGTGCTCCTTGAGGACCCTGAGAGTGGCCCGGTGCACGGCGCGCAGCACCGGCGTGGCCGCGCGCAGGGCGTCGTCGGCCATGAAGCGGTGCTTCCAGGGCTGGTCGGCCCACGCGTGCCGCAGGCCGAAGGGCTCGGGGAGGCCTATGGAGCCGCCGAGCCACTTCAGCACCGGCGGGTACCAGCTGATCGTGGCCCGCGCGGCGAGCCGGACCACCTCGTCGGCGGTGACCAGCGGCAGTTTGACCGTCCGGGTCTCCCAGAACCGGACGGTCTTGGCGACCTCCTTGGTGGGGGCCGCGGGCTTGCCGCTGAACAGGCCGTTGACCGGGCCCAGGGCGTGCCCGGTGACCTCGATGCGCAGGGTCTCCTTCAGCACCGTCACGGTGATCATCAGGGTCAGGATCAGATTGCCGTTCCACAGGTGCGGCCACTGCACGCCCAGGTAGTGGCGGTCGCCGCTGTCGAACTGCTGGTTGTTGCAGATGTCCTCGACGGCCCTCGGCTTGACCTGGTAGGCCTCGACGTCGGTTCCCTCGGGCCTGGACACTTCCTTGGCGCCCTCGCCCACATGCGTGACGATCCAGTGCCGCACCTGGGGCTCAGGGAAGCCTCCGGTCTTCAGGCTCTGCCGGTGCAGCACGCTCAGCTCGTCGTGGATCGCGCGGACCACGGTCCAGCTGCGGAACTCGTGGACGCCTTTGACGGGGTCGACCGGGGACAGCTCCTCCGCCAGGTGCCAGGAGGCAAAGCGGGTGCCCATGCCGAGTATGCCCTTGGGGCCGGCGTAGAAGACGGAGTTGGACTGCTGCTCGGCGCTGAGCCGGGCCAGGGACTGGCGCAGCTGCTCGGCCGCGGCCTGGTCGGGGCTGGTCGGCACCGCCTCGGGGACCTTGGCGCCGATGCTGCCGCCGGACAGCAGACCGTCCCAGACGGCGCGCAGGTCGTTCGCGGTGCGCTCGCAGACCCGTTTGGCCAGGAACCAGCCGGCCACGGGCGCCACGATGCACCCGCGCGCGTACCACCCGGCGACACCGCTGAACGGCATCCTGACCAGGAAGATCACGGCGAGGGCGGCGACGGCGACCAGCAGACCGGTGCCGAGCCCGGAGATCCGCTTGTTGTCCGTCCTGCCCATGGTGGCCCGGAGTTGGAAGACGAGCAGCCAGACCAGCAGGCCGGGCAGGAAGAGCACCCCGCACAGCAGCATGATGCCGGTCAGCTTCGTGTCGCGCTCCCGGCGCATGCGGTTGGCCGCCAGGCAGTGCTCGACGACCACCTGCGGTTCGCTGCCGAAGGACTGGATGAGCGGCGCGCGGCCGACGCCCAGCATGCGGTCGATCACCGCCTGCGAGTACGCCTCACCGAAGTTGGGGCGGAAGATCTTCGCCCATTTCCGGCCGTCCTTGACCGCCGACTGGTGCCATTCGTTGTCGGCCTTCTTGATCTCCTCCATCGGGGTGTCCCGGTAGGCGGCCGAAGCCAGCGCGAACGTCGGGGCACCCCCCGAGCCGCCCGCCCGCGGCACCTGTGGCCCGAAGAAGTCCTCCATGGTCATTCCCGCCCCCACTCGCCGCCGGTCTCGCTCCTGCGGCCTTCCCGACTTCCGTGCCCCGCACACCTGTTGATCAGGTCATCAGCGTATCTCCAGCCACCGACATCCGGTGGCGGACGGCCGAAGCCGCCCGCCGAACCGGATGATCGCCTTCCCCATCCGTCACTTGAGTACGCTTCAGTGCGCTGGGGCCTCAACCCCTATCCGGCCGCGGCCTGTTGACGGACCCGCTCGGCCACCTGCGGCGGCATCGGTTCGTGCCGGGCGTACCCGCGGTGGAAGCGCGCCGTGCCGTGCGAGAGCGACCGCAGGTCGCCCGCGTACCGGCCGATCTCGATCTCGGGCACCTCGGCCCGTACGAGCGTGCGCCCGCCGCTGGTCTGCTCGGTGCCCAGCACCCGGCCGCGCCGCCCCGACAGATCGCTCATCACGGAGCCCACGTAGTCGTCGCCGACCAGCACGCTCACCTCGGCCACCGGCTCCAGGAGATGGATCCGCGCGTCGGCCGCGGCCTCCCGCAGCGCGAGCGCGCCCGCCGTCTGGAACGCGGCGTCCGAGGAGTCCACCGAGTGCGCCTTGCCGTCGAGCAGCGTGATCCGCACGTCGACCAGCGGGTAGCCGGTCGCGACCCCCTTGGCGGCCTGCGCCCGTACGCCCTTCTCGACGGACGGGATGAACTGCCGCGGCACCGCCCCGCCGACCACCTTGTCCACGAACTCGATGCCCGAGCCGCCCGGCAACGGCTCCACCTCGATCTCGCAGATGGCGTACTGCCCGTGCCCCCCGGACTGCTTCACATGCCGCCCGCGCCCGGCCGATTTGTCGGCGAACGTCTCCCGCAGGGAGACCTTGTGCGGTACCACGTCGACCTGGACGCCGTAGCGGGCACGCAGCCGCTCCAGGGCCACGTCCGCGTGGGCCTCGCCCAGGCACCACAGAACCACCTGGTGGGTGTGCTGGTTCTGCTCCAGGCGCATCGTCGGGTCCTCGGCGACCAGCCGGGCGAGGCCCTGCGAGAGCTTGTCCTCGTCGGGCTTGCTGTGCGCCTCGATGGCCAGCGGCAGCAGCGGGTCGGGCATCTGCCAGGGCTCCATGAGGAGCGGGTCGTCCTTGGCCGAGAGCGTGTCGCCGGTCTCCGCGCGGCCGAGTTTCGCCACGCACGCGAGGTCGCCGGCGATGGCGTGCGTCAGCCCCCGCTGCTGCTTGCCGAAGGGTGCGGAAAGGGCGCCGACGCGTTCGTCGGCTTCGTGGAGGGCGCGGCCCTCGTGACCGCCGTCGGCCAGGCCGTGCCCCGAGACATGGACGGTCTCGTCGGGGCGCAGGGTGCCGGAGAAGACGCGGACCAGCGAGACACGGCCCACATAGGGGTCGGAGGAGGTCTTCACGACCTCCGCCACCAGCGGGCCGTCGGGGTCGCACGGCTTCAGCTCGCGCGGCCTGCCGTCGACCGTGGTCACCAGTGGCGCCTCGCGTTCCAGGGGCGTCGGGAAGCCCCGGGTGATCAGCTCCAGCACCTCGACCGTGCCGATGCCCTGCCGGGCGCCTTCGGCCGCGGGGGCGGCCGCCAGGACGGGGAAGAAGGTGCCGCGCGCGACGGCCCGCTCCAGGTCCTCGATCAGCGTCTTGACGTCGACCTGCTCGCCGCCGAGGTAGCGGTCCATGAGGGTCTCGTCCTCGCTCTCGGCGATGATCCCCTCGATCAGCCGGTTGCGGGACTCCTCGAGTCCCGGCAGCAGGTCCTCGCCCGGCTCGGACTCCAGCCGTTCGCCGGAGGAGTAGTCGAACAGCTTCCGGGACAGCAGCCCGGTCAGCCCGGTCACGGGCGCGTGCCCGTCCGGCGCCTGCGGGCCGTGCAGCGGCAGATACAGCGGGAGGACGGCGTCGGGGTCGTCGCCGCCGAAGGCCTGGGCGCACACCCGGGTCATCTCCTCGAAGTCCGCGCGGGCGGCCTCCAGGTGCGTGACGACGATCGCGCGCGGCATGCCCACAGCCGCGCACTCCTCCCACACCATGCGGGTCGAGCCGTCCACGCCGTCCGAGGCCGAGACGACGAAGAGGGCCGCGTCCGCCGCTCGCAGACCGGCCCTCAGCTCCCCGACGAAGTCGGCGTATCCGGGGGTGTCCAGAAGATTGACCTTGATGCCGTCCCATTCGACCGGCACCAGGGAGAGCTGTACGGAACGCTGCTGCCGGTGCTCGATCTCGTCGTAGTCGGAGACGGTGCCGCCGTCCTCCACGCGGCCCGCCCGGTTCACCGCTCCCGCCGTCAGCGCGAGAGCCTCCACCAATGTCGTCTTGCCCGAACCGGAGTGGCCGACCAGCACCACATTCCGTACGGACGTGGGATGGTCGGCCGCCATAGCCCTGCCGGCGGCTCCGAGGTGTGTGTTCGCCTTGTCGCCCATTTTCCTTGCCTCCCGTGCACGGTGAGGTCATTGGGGGCGCGGGCACGACGGCCCCGCGTGCGATGGCGGCTCCGGCGACGCCCGCGGTCCTTCGAGCTTTCCACTCCCGTCACCGCCCGTCCATACGAAGGACGCGAAGCCGGTGCCGGAGGGCCGCGATCGGGCCGTGACCGGTATGCCGTCGTGCTGTGACACGGGCTGCGGGTGCCCGTCCGTCGCACACACGCGCGCGTGGCTACGATGGGCCAGCCGGTGGCCAGCAGGGGCCGCGCGGCCACACCGACCCTCGGGAAGGCCATGCTGAACAAGTACGCGCGTGCATTCTTCACGCGTGTCCTCACGCCGTTCGCCGCGTTTCTCATCCGGCGGGGGGTCAGCCCGGACACGGTCACGTTGATCGGGACCGCCGGTGTGGTCGCGGGCGCGCTGGTCTTCTACCCCCGGGGCGAGTTCTTCTGGGGCACGGTCGTCATCACGCTGTTCGTGTTCTCCGACCTCGTCGACGGCAACATGGCCCGCCAGCTGGGCCGCTCCAGCCGCTGGGGCGCCTTCCTGGACTCCACGCTCGACCGGGTGGCCGACAGCGCGGTCTTCGGCGGCTTCGCCCTCTGGTACGCGGGCAGCGGCAACGACAACGTCCTGTGCGCCGTCTCGATCTTCTGCCTGGCCAGCGGCCAGGTGGTGTCGTACACCAAGGCCCGCGGTGAGTCGATCGGCCTGCCGGTCGCCGTCAACGGGCTCGTCGAGCGCGCCGAGCGGCTGGTGATCTCGCTGGTCGCGGCCGGCCTCGCCGGTCTGCACAAGTTCGGTGTGCCGGGCATCCAGTACCTGCTGCCCGTCGCCCTGTGGGTCGTCGCCGTCGGCAGCCTGGTCACCCTGATCCAGCGGGTGGTCACGGTCCGCCGGGAGTCCGCCGAGGCGGAGGAGGCCGCGGCCCAGCAGGAGCAGGGGAGCGAGGCGGCGAAGTGAGCCCCCAGGAGCGCCTGACCGACGCGCTGTACGGCCTCGGCTGGAGCACCGTGAAGAAGCTCCCGGAGCCCGCCGCCGTCAGGCTGGGGCAGACCGTCGCCGACCTCGCCTGGAAGCGGCGCGGCAAGGGCGTCCTGCGGCTGGAGGGCAACTACGCGCGCGTGGTGCCCGACGCCGGACCCGGGCGGCTCGCCGAGCTCTCACGGCTGGGGATGCGGTCGTACCTGAGGTACTGGATGGAGTCGTTCCGGCTGCCCGCCTGGAGCGAGGAGCGCATCAGGACCGGCTTCGACCCCAAGGGCCTCCACCACCTGACCGACGGCATCGCCTCCGGCCGGGGCGTCGTCCTCGCGCTGCCCCACATGGCCAACTGGGACCTCGCGGGAGCCTGGGTCACCACCGAACTGCGCACCCCGTTCACCACGGTCGCCGAACGCCTCAAGCCCGAGACGCTGTACGACCGCTTCGTCGCCTACCGCGAGGGCCTCGGCATGGAGGTGCTGCCGCACAGCGGGGGCACCGCCTTCGGCACCCTGGCCCGGCGGCTGCGCGACGGAGGCCTGGTCTGCCTGGTCGCCGAGCGCGACCTGTCCGCCTCGGGCGTCCCCGTGACGTTCTTCGGCGACACCGCGACGATGCCCGCCGGCCCGGCCCTGCTCGCCCAGCAGACCGGTGCCCTCCTGCTCCCCGTCACGCTCTGGTACGACGACTCACCCGTCATGCAGGGCCGTGTCCATCCCCCGATCGAGGTACCCGAGTCAGGTACCCGGGCCGAAACGACGTCACTCATGACACAGGCCCTGGCAGATGCCTTCGCCTCGGGCATCGCCGACCATCCGGAGGACTGGCACATGCTGCAGCGGTTGTGGCGCGCGGACCTGGATCCCGCGCGCTCCGGTCACGGGGGGACCGCGTGAGGATCGGCATCGTCTGCCCCTACTCCTGGGACGTGCCGGGCGGCGTCCAGTTCCACATCCGCGACCTCGCCGAGTACTTCATCCGGCTCGGCCACGAGGTGTCCGTCCTCGCCCCGGCGGACGACGACACCCCGCTGCCGCCGTACGTCGTCTCGGCCGGCCGCGCGGTCCCGGTGCCGTACAACGGCTCGGTGGCCCGGCTGAACTTCGGTTTCCTGAGCGCCGCGCGCGTGCGCCGCTGGCTGCACGACGGCGAGTTCGACGTCGTGCACATCCACGAGCCGACCTCGCCCTCGCTGGGCCTGCTGACGTGCTGGGCGGCGCAGGGGCCGATCGTGGCCACCTTCCACACCTCCAACCCCCGCTCGCGCGCCATGATCGCCGCGTACTCGATCCTCCAGGCCGCCCTGGAGAAGATCAGCGCGCGGATCGCGGTCAGCGAGTACGCCCGCCGTACCCTCGTCGAACACCTCGGCGGGGACGCGGTCGTCATCCCCAACGGCGTCGACGTCGACTTCTTCGCACGGGCCGAGCCCAGACCGGAGTGGCAGGGCGGGACGCTCGGCTTCGTCGGCCGGATCGACGAACCCCGCAAGGGCCTGCCCGTCCTGATGAAGGCGCTGCCCAGGATCTTCGCCGAGCGCCCGGACGCCCGGCTGCTGGTGGCGGGGCGCGGAGACGCGGAGGAGGCCGTGGAGGACCTTCCCGCCGAGCTGCGCACCCGAGTGGAGTTCCTCGGCATGGTCAGCGACGAGGACAAGGCCCGCTTCCTGCGCAGCGTCGACCTGTACGTGGCGCCCAACACCGGAGGCGAGAGCTTCGGCATCATCCTCGTCGAGGCCATGTCGGCGGGCGCCCCGGTCCTCGCCTCCGACCTGGACGCCTTCGCCCAGGTACTCGATCAGGGCGCGGCGGGCGAACTCTTCGCCAACGAGGACGCGGACGCGCTGGCCGAGGCCGCGGTACGGCTGCTGGCCGACCCCGCGCGCCGGGCCGAGCTGCGCGAGCGGGGCAGCGCCCACGTGCGGCGCTTCGACTGGTCGACCGTCGGCGCGGACATCCTGTCGGTGTACGAGACGGTGACGGCCGGCGCGGCGGCGGTGGCCGCGGCCGACGACGACCGGGGGTCGCCGGGCCTGCGCGCGCGGTTCGGGCTCGCGAGGGACTGACCGGCCGCCTCGTGCGGTAGGAGGTCCCGCTAGCCTTGCTGCCCGTGACCGCAACCCTCATCTGGGCCCTCGTCGTCCTCGTCGCGATCGGCCTGTACCTGAGCTGGACGGCGGGACGCCTCGACCGGCTGCACGCCCGGATCGACGCCGCCCGCGCCGCGCTGGACGCCCAGCTGCTGCGCCGGGCGTCCGTGGCCCAGGAGCTCGCCACCTCCAAGGTGCTGGATCCGGCCGCCTCGATCGTGCTGTACGAGGCCGCGCACGCCGCCCGGCAGGCGGAGGAGGAGCAGCGGGAGGTCGCCGAGAGCGATCTGAGCCAGGCGCTGCGGGCCGTCTTCGCGGACGCCCAGCAGGTGGAGGTCGTACGCGAGGCGCCCGGCGGAGAGGCCGCGGCGCACGAGCTGTCGGAGGCCGTCCGGCGCGTCCCGATGGCCCGGCGCTTCCACAACGACGCCGTCGGCGCGGCCCGCCGGCTGCGCCAGCACCGCAAGGTCCGCTGGTTCCGTCTCGCGGGCCACGCACCGTTCCCGATGGCCTTCGAGATGGACGACGAGCCCCCGGCCGCGCTGGTGGACCGGGCGTCCTGAGGGCTCCCCGACGGGCCCCGGAACGGAAAATGATCCACCGGCTTCTCATTGGCCCTTGCTGTGGACTGGTCCCCTCGCGTTTCCTCTGTGGTTGCAGAAACCCTCTTCCACTCCAGTGAGGTCACCCGTGTCCATCATCGAGAACCAGGCTCCCGAGACCGGCACCGCGCGCGTGAAGCGCGGTATGGCCGAGCAGCTCAAGGGCGGCGTGATCATGGACGTCGTCACGCCGGAGCAGGCGAAGATCGCCGAGGACGCGGGCGCCGTCGCCGTCATGGCCCTCGAGCGCGTCCCCGCCGACATCCGCAAGGACGGCGGCGTGGCCCGGATGTCCGACCCCGACATGATCGAGGGCATCATCGAGGCCGTCTCGATCCCGGTCATGGCCAAGTCCCGCATCGGCCACTTCGTCGAGGCCCAGGTCCTCCAGTCGCTCGGCGTCGACTACATCGACGAGTCCGAGGTGCTCACCCCGGCCGACGAGGTCAACCACTCCGACAAGTGGGCCTTCACCACCCCCTTCGTCTGTGGCGCCACCAACCTGGGCGAGGCCCTTCGCCGGATCGCCGAGGGCGCCGCGATGATCCGCTCCAAGGGCGAGGCCGGCACCGGCAACGTCGTCGAGGCCGTCCGCCACCTGCGCCAGATCAAGAACGAGATCGCCCGTCTGCGCGGCTACGACAACCACGAGCTGTACGCCGCGGCCAAGGAGCTGCGCGCCCCGTATGAGCTGGTCAAGGAGGTCGCCGAGCTGGGCAAGCTGCCGGTCGTGCTGTTCTCCGCCGGTGGCGTCGCCACCCCGGCCGACGCCGCGCTGATGCGCCAGCTCGGCGCCGAGGGCGTCTTCGTCGGCTCCGGCATCTTCAAGTCCGGCGACCCGGCCAAGCGCGCCGCCGCCATCGTCAAGGCCACCACCTTCTACGACGACCCGAAGATCATCGCGGACGCGTCCCGCAACCTCGGCGAGGCCATGGTCGGCATCAACTGCGACACCCTCCCCGAGACCGAGCGCTACGCCAACCGCGGCTGGTAGTCACTCATGAGCACTCCTGTCATAGGCGTCCTGGCCCTCCAGGGCGACGTACGGGAGCACCTTGTCGCCCTGGCCGCGGCCGACGCCGTGGCCAGGCCGGTGCGGCGCCCCGAGGAACTCGCCGAGGTGGACGGTCTCGTCATCCCCGGCGGAGAGTCCACCACCATCTCCAAGCTGGCCATCCTGTTCGACGTGATGGAGCCCCTCCGCGCGCGCGTGCGCGGCGGCATGCCGGTATACGGCACCTGCGCCGGTCTGATCATGCTCGCCGACAAGATCCTGGACCCGCGCTCGGGCCAGGAGACCGTCGGCGGCATCGACATGATCGTGCGCCGCAACGCCTTCGGACGGCAGAACGAGTCCTTCGAGGCGGCGGTGGACGTCAAGGGCGTCGAGGGCGATCCTGTGGAGGGCGTGTTCATCCGCGCCCCCTGGGTGGAGTCCGTCGGTGCCCGGACCGAGGTGCTCGCCGAACACGAGGGCCACATCGTCGCGGTCCGCCAGGGCAACGCCCTCGCCACGTCGTTCCACCCCGAACTGACCGGTGACCACCGGGTGCACGCCCTGTTCGTCGACATGGTGCGCGCCAACCGGGCGGCGGAGTCCTTGTAGGATCTGGGGGTCCCTCGAGACCTCAAAGTCCGGGGGCGTTCGGACGAGACGGGTTACGCGAAGGAGACAGGCAGATGTCCGGCCACTCTAAATGGGCTACGACGAAGCACAAGAAGGCCGTGATCGACGCCAAGCGCGGCAAGCTCTTCGCGAAGCTGATCAAGAACATCGAGGTCGCGGCGCGGATGGGCGGCGTCGATCTCGAGGGCAACCCGACGCTCTACGACGCCGTCCAGAAGGCCAAGAAGCAGTCGGTGCCGAACAAGAACATCGACTCCGCGATCAAGCGCGGCGGTGGTCTCGAGGCCGGCGGCGCCGACTACGAGACGATCATGTACGAGGGCTACGGCCCGAACGGCGTCGCGGTGCTGATCGAGTGCCTCACCGACAACCGCAACCGCGCCGCCTCCGACGTCCGCGTCGCCATGACCCGCAACGGCGGCTCCATGGCCGACCCGGGCTCGGTGTCGTACCTGTTCAACCGCAAGGGCGTCGTGATCGTCCCCAAGGGCGAGCTGACCGAGGACGACGTCCTGGGCGCCGTCCTGGACGCGGGTGCCGAGGAGGTCAACGACCTGGGCGAGTCCTTCGAGGTGCTCAGCGAGGCCACCGACCTGGTCGCGGTCCGCAGCGCACTGCAGGACTCCGGCATCGACTACGACTCCGCCGAGGCCAACTTCGTCCCGACCATGCAGGTCGAGCTGGACGAGGAGGGCGCGAAGAAGATCTTCAAGCTGATCGACGCACTCGAGGACAGCGACGACGTGCAGAACGTCTTCGCCAACTTCGACGTGAGCGACGAGGTCATGGAGAAGGTCGACGCGTAACGCCGCCGCGGGCTGAGCGGAGTCGGCGGGCCGGTGGGACACGTCCCACCGGCCCGCCGCCGTTGTCGGTGGCAGCGGTTAGCCTGGCGTCGTCCTCGGATCACCATCCACGGACGACAACCATCGATTGAGGAACCACGACGGCGCTGAGCCACCTCCGCGAGAGCGGCGGCGCTTTGGCCGCAAAGGGGGGCGCGTGCGGGTACTCGGGGTGGACCCCGGACTGACGCGATGCGGCGTCGGCGTGGTCGAGGGCGTCGCGGGCCGGCCGCTCACCATGATCGGCGTCGGGGTCGTCCGCACGCCCGTGGACGCGGAGCCGGCCCTGCGCCTCGTCGCGATCGAACAGGGCATCGAGCGCTGGCTCGACGAACACCGGCCCGAATACGTCGCCGTGGAGCGGGTGTTCAGCCAGCACAACGTCCGGACCGTCATGGGCACCGCCCAGGCCAGCGCCGTCGCCATGCTCTGCGCCGCCCGCCGCGGCATCCCCGTCGCACTGCACACCCCCAGCGAGGTCAAGGCCGCCGTCACGGGCAGCGGCCGCGCGGACAAGGCCCAGGTCGGCGCGATGGTCACCCGGCTCCTGCGACTGGACGCACCCCCCAAGCCGGCCGACGCCGCCGACGCCCTCGCCCTCGCCATCTGCCACATCTGGCGGGCCCCCGCGCAGAACCGACTCCAGCAGGCCGTCGCCCTGCACACAGCCAAAGCACCGAAAGGCCGTACGGCATGATCGCCTTCGTCAGCGGACCGGTTGCCGCTCTCGCCCCCGACTCCGCGGTGGTCGAGGTGGGCGGCATCGGCATCGCCGTCCAGTGCACGCCGAACACCCTCTCGGGACTGCGGATGGGCCAGCAGACCAAGCTGGCGACCTCCCTGGTCGTCCGCGAGGACTCCCTCACCCTCTACGGCTTCGTCGACGACGACGAGCGGCAGGTCTTCGAGCTGCTCCAGACCGCGAGCGGGGTCGGCCCGCGCCTCGCACAGGCGATGCTCGCCGTGCACGCGCCCGACGCACTGCGCCGGGCCGTGTCGACCGGTGACGAGAAAGCGCTGATCGCCGTGCCCGGCATCGGCCGGAAGGGCGCCCAGAAGCTGCTGCTGGAACTGAAGGACCGGCTCGGCGAGCCCATCGGCGCCCCCGCGATCGGCGCCCCGGTCACCCAGGGCTGGCGCGACCAGCTGCACGGCGCTCTGATCGGCCTCGGGTACGCCACCCGCGAGGCCGACGAGGCCGTGGCCGCGGTGACCCCCCAGGCGGAGGCCGCGGAGGGCACCCCGCAGGTCGGGCAGCTCCTCAAGGCCGCCCTCCAGACCCTGAACCGCGCCCGCTGACCCACCCACCACCTTTGAGGCACACCACATGAACTGGGACGACACGACCGGCACCGACGCCGCCTCCGAGCGGCTGGTGGGCTCTGTCGCCGACCGTGAGGACCAGGCCGTCGAGGCCGCCCTGCGCCCCAAGGACCTCGGCGAGTTCATCGGTCAGGAGAAGGTCCGTGAGCAGCTCGACCTCGTGCTGCGGGCCGCTCGCGCGCGCGGGGCGACCGCCGACCACGTGCTGCTCTCCGGCGCCCCCGGCCTCGGCAAGACCACCCTCTCGATGATCATCGCGGCCGAGATGGGCGCCCCCATCCGGATCACCTCCGGCCCCGCGATCCAGCACGCCGGCGACCTCGCCGCGATCCTCTCCTCCCTCCAGGAGGGCGAGGTCCTCTTCCTCGACGAGATCCACCGCATGTCGCGGCCCGCCGAGGAGATGCTCTACATGGCGATGGAGGACTACCGGGTCGACGTGATCGTCGGCAAGGGCCCCGGCGCCACCGCGATCCCCCTGGAGCTGCCGCCCTTCACCCTGGTCGGCGCCACCACGCGCGCGGGCCTGCTGCCGCCCCCGCTGCGCGACCGCTTCGGCTTCACCGCCCACATGGAGTTCTACGAGCCCCCGGAGCTCCAGCGCGTCGTCCACCGCTCCGCGCACCTCCTCGACGTCGAGATCGACACCGACGGCGCCGCCGAGATCGCCGGCCGCTCCCGCGGCACCCCCCGTATCGCCAACCGTCTGCTGCGCCGCGTCCGCGACTACGCGCAGGTCAAGGCCGACGGGATCGTCACCCGCGAGATCGCCGCGGCCGCGCTGAAGGTGTACGAGGTGGACGCCCGTGGCCTCGACCGCCTCGACCGGGCGGTCCTCCAGGCACTGCTGAAGCTGTTCGGCGGCGGCCCGGTCGGCCTGTCCACGCTCGCCGTCGCGGTGGGGGAGGAGCGTGAGACCGTGGAGGAGGTCGCCGAACCGTTCCTGGTGCGGGAGGGACTCCTCGCCCGCACCCCGCGCGGCCGGGTCGCCACCCCGGCCGCCTGGGCGCACCTCGGTCTCACCCCGCCGCGCACCGCTTCTGCCGGAAACGGACAACAGGACCTGTTCGGCACCTGAGAGCCCCATCGGCGGGGGCAATGGCGGGGCCAGGAACCCAGGTGCCATGCTGAGCGTTGTTCCCTGCGCGGAGACTCGCTTAGACTCCGCCGATGCCGCCCTTGTCGGCAGCACACAACAACCCCCATCCATCAGGCCGCTCAGCCATCGCGGTCGCTTGAAGGAAGTTCCGACCCGTGAGTCCTTTGACCCTCCTGCCGCTCATCGTGCTCATCGGGGCCATGTTCCTGATGACCAGGTCGGCCAAGAAGAAGCAGCAGCAGGCCACCGACATGCGGAGCCAGATGCAGCCCGGCAGTGGCGTCCGCACCATCGGGGGCATGTACGCGACGGTCAAGGAGGTCAGTGAAGACACGGTCCTCCTCGACGCCGGGCCGGGCGTGGAACTGCTCTTCGCGAAGAACGCGATCGGTGCCGTCCTGACCGACGACGAGTACAACCGCATCGTCCACGGCATCGAGCACGACCTGAAGTCCGACTCCGACGTCGTCCCGGACGACGCCTCCTCCCTCACCGACTCCGCCGACGCCGACGAGACCGCCGACGAAGCTGCCGCCGCCTCCGACGAGAAGTCCGTCGACCTCGGCAAGAAGGACGAACCCGCTCAGGCAGGGGAGAAGGCCGCCGAGCCCGAGGCCCAGCAGGCCGAGGCCGACGAGGAGCCGGAGAAGACCGACGGCGATTCCGACGCGAAGAAGTAGTCACGCCCCCGGGGCACATGGGTCACACCCGTGCGCTCCGGGGCGTACGCATCTCGCAGGGGATCCCGACCAATGTCATGGCCGCCCCCGCGCTGACCCGGCGCGAGGCGGCCCGAGAGGGAGTACAAGAAGGTGGCAGCACCTAAGAAGGGCCGGAGCGCGAATGCCCAGAGCAAGCCAGGGCGCTCGCTGGCCCTGATCCTGATCGCCATCGTGGGGCTCACCGGAGGCATGTTCGCCGCCGGTCACACCACCCCGCGTCTCGGCATCGACCTGGCCGGCGGCACCAGCATCACGCTGGAGGCGAAGGCCGACCAAGGGTCCGCGATCAACAAGGCCAACATGGACACCGCGGTCGACATCATGAACCGCCGTGTCAACGGGCTGGGCGTCTCCGAGGCGGAGGTGCAGACCCAGGGCGACCGCAACATCATCGTGAACATCCCCAAGGGCACCAACTCCAAGGAAGCCCGGGACCAGGTCGGCACCACCGCCAAGCTGTACTTCCGTCCGGTCCTGGCCCAGGAGGCCAGCGGCTCGGCCGCCGCCACCACCTCGCCGAGCGCGACCACGAGCGGCTCCTCCAGCGCCTCGCCGAGCCCCACGGCCACCGCCTCCGGCACCGGTGAGAAGGCTTCCTCCTCGTCGTCCCCGTCGGCCACCGCCACCTCGCAGGGCCGTCCCGTCACCGACGCGCTGAAGGCGGACTCCACCTCGTCGCCCTCGTCGTCGCCGTCGTCGTCCTCGAGCAGCAGCGCCCAGGCCTCCGCCAGCCCGTCGGCCACCGCGAGCACCGACCCCGCCACCGCGGCCCTCCAGGCCAAGTACACCGCCCTGGACTGCTCCAAGAAGGCCCAGCGCGCCACCGCCGGCGAGGGCGTCAAGCCCACCGACCCGACCGTCGCCTGCGGCGAGATCGACGGCGTCTGGTACAAGTACGTGCTCGGCCCGGCCGCCGTCGACGGCACCGAGGTCGACAAGGCCCAGGCCGTCTACGACACGCAGACCGCCGCCGGCTGGCAGGTCACCATGACCTTCACCAACAAGGGCGCCAAGAAGTTCGCCGACATCACGGCCCAGCTCGCGCAGAACTCCCAGCCGCAGAACGAGTTCGGCATCGTCCTCGACGGCGAGGTCGTCTCCAGCCCGTACGTGAGCTCCTCCATCACCGGCGGCAACGCGCAGATCTCCGGCAGCTTCACCCAGGAGGAGGCCCAGAACCTCGCCAACATGCTGTCGTACGGCGCGCTCCCGCTCTCCTTCAAGGAGCAGAGCGTGACCACCGTGACCGCCGCGCTCGGCGGTGACCAGCTGCACGCGGGTCTGCTGGCCGGCGCCATCGGCCTCGCCCTGGTCGTGATCTACCTGGTGGCCTACTACCGCGGCCTGTCGATGATCGCGATCGCCTCGCTGCTGGTCTCCGCGGCCCTCACCTACGTGATCATGTCGCTGCTCGGTCCGGCCATCGGCTTCGCGCTGAACCTGCCCGCCGTCTGCGGCGCCATCGTCGCCATCGGTATCACGGCGGACTCGTTCATCGTGTTCTTCGAACGCATCCGGGACGAGATCCGCGAGGGCCGCACCCTGCGTCCCGCCGTCGAGCGGGCCTGGCCGCGCGCCCGGCGTACCATCCTGGTCTCCGACTTCGTGTCGTTCCTCGCCGCCGCGGTGCTGTTCATCGTCACGGTCGGCAAGGTCCAGGGCTTCGCGTTCACGCTGGGTCTGACCACGGTCCTCGACGTCGTCGTGGTCTTCTTCTTCACCAAGCCGCTGATGACGCTGCTGGCCCGGCGCAAGTTCTTCGCGAACGGCCACAAGTGGTCCGGACTCGACCCCAAGAGCCTGGGCGCCCAGCCGCCGCTCAGGCGCACCCGTCGTCCCTCCAACATTGCCGCCGGCCCTGTCGACCCGAAGGAGGCGTGAGATGTCGAAACTCGGTAACCTCGGCGCCCGACTGCACCGTGGCGAGATCAGCTACGACTTCATCGGTCACCGCAAGATCTGGTACGGCATCTCGATCCTGATCACCATCACCGCCATCGTCGGCCTGGCGGTGCGCGGCCTGAACATGGGCATCGACTTCCAGGGCGGCGCGGTCTTCACCACCGAGAAGACGAGTGTCTCCGTCTCCCAGGCCGAGGACTACGCGGAGAGCGCCTCCGGCCACCAGGCGGTGGTGCAGAAGCTCGGCAACGACACGCTGCGCATCCAGATCGCCGGCATGGACACCGAGCAGTCCGACGAGATCAAGACCGAGCTCGCCAAGGACTTCAAGGTCGACCCGGAGACGATCGCCGCCGACCTGGTCGGTCCCAGCTGGGGCGACCAGATCGCCAACAAGGCCTGGCAGGGCCTGGCGATCTTCATGGTGCTGGTCGTGATCTACCTGGCGATCGCGTTCGAGTGGCGCATGGCCATCGCGGCACTGGTCGCCCTGATCCACGACATCACCATCACGGTCGGCATCTACGCCCTCGTCGGCTTCGAGGTCACGCCCGGTACGGTGATCGGTCTGCTGACCATCCTCGGTTACTCGCTGTACGACACGGTCGTCGTCTTCGACTCCCTGAAGGAGCAGACGAAGGACCTCACCAAGCAGACCCGCTTCACCTACAGCGAGATCGCCAACCGCTCGATCAACGGCACCCTGGTGCGGTCGATCAACACCACGGTCGTCGCCCTGCTGCCGGTGGCGGGCCTGCTGTTCATCGGCGGCGGCGTGCTCGGCGCGGGCACACTCAACGACATCTCGCTGTCGCTGTTCGTCGGCCTCGCCGCCGGTGCCTACTCCTCGATCTTCATCGCCACGCCGCTCGTCGCCGACCTCAAGGAGCGCGAGCCGCAGGTCAAGGCCCTGAAGAAGCGCGTCCTGGCCAAGCGGGCGCAGGCCGCCGCCGAGGAGGAACTCGCCGAGGTCCGTTCGCACCCCGGTGACCCCGGTGACCCCGAGGACGCCGCCGCGGCCGTCGTCGGACCGCGCAGCACCCGTCGCCGTCCCTCCGGGAAGCGTCGATGACCGACGTCAAGGAGCTCCTGCTCAGCCGCATCCGCGAGGTCGCCGACTACCCGGAGCCGGGCGTGATGTTCAAGGACATCACCCCGCTCCTGGCGGACCCCGCGGCGTTCACCGCACTCACCGACGCGTTCGCCGAGATCGCCGGGCGCACCGGCGCCACCAAGCTCGTCGGCCTGGAGGCCCGGGGCTTCATCCTGGGCGCTCCGGTCGCCGTCCGGGCCGGCCTGGGCTTCATCCCGGTCCGCAAGGCGGGCAAGCTCCCCGGAGCCACCCTCGCCCAGGCCTACGACCTGGAGTACGGCTCGGCGGAGATCGAGGTGCACGCCGAGGACCTCAGCGCGGAGGACCGGATCCTGATCGTCGACGACGTGCTCGCCACCGGCGGCACCGCCGAGGCGGCGATCCGGCTGATCCACCGCGCGGGCGCCGAGGTCGCGGGAGTCGCCGTCCTGATGGAGCTCGCGTTCCTCGACGGCCGCCCCCGCCTGGAGGCGGCGCTCGGCGGGGCCCCGCTGGAGGCGCTGCTGACCGTCTGAGCGGACGGTCCGAAAACCGTCGTACGCCAAGAGGGCGGGCCCGGAGGAATCCGGCGCCCGCCCCTTGTGTTTCTCCGGTAGACAGCCCTCACATCGGCCTGAAGGCGATCCCCGAGCCCGGGATCGCTACGATGGGTGCTCCGGAGCCTGACCGGGGGACCCGGATCGCGCACGAGGAGCCCTCTTGCCAGACGAGGCCCAGCACCTGACCGCCGCCAAGCCCGAGTCCGCATCGGCGCCCGCGGCCACGTCCGCGCATGCCGACGCCCGCGGGCCGGTCGAGCACGACCGCTCCGCGCCCGGCGACAAGCCGGCCGAGCAGGCCCGCCCCAAGCCGGCCCCGCCCGAGCGCCCGGCCGGGGCGGCCCAGCAGCCCGCCCGCTCCGGCTCCTCCAACCGTGTCCGTGCCCGCCTCGCCCGCCTCGGTGTCCAGCGCGCGAACCCCTACAACCCGGTCCTGGAGCCGCTGCTGCGGATAGTGCGCAGCAACGACCCCAAGACCGAGACGGCGACGCTGCGCCAGATCGAGAAGGCCTACCAGGTCGCCGAGCGCTGGCACCGCGGCCAGAAGCGCAAGAGCGGCGACCCGTACATCACCCACCCGCTCGCGGTGACCACGATCCTCGCCGAACTCGGCATGGATCCGGCCACCCTCATGGCGGGTCTGCTCCACGACACCGTCGAGGACACCGAGTACGGCCTCGACGACCTGCGCCGCGACTTCGGCGACGTGGTCGCCCTGCTCGTCGACGGCGTCACCAAGCTGGACAAGGTCAAGTTCGGCGAGGCCGCGCAGGCCGAGACCGTGCGCAAGATGGTCGTCGCCATGGCCAAGGACCCGCGCGTCCTGGTCATCAAGCTCGCCGACCGCCTGCACAACATGCGCACCATGCGTTACCTCAAGCGCGAGAAGCAGGAGAAGAAGGCCCGCGAGACCCTCGAGATCTACGCGCCGCTCGCTCACCGCCTCGGCATGAACACCATCAAGTGGGAACTGGAGGACCTCGCCTTCGCGATCCTCTACCCCAAGATGTACGACGAGATCGTACGGCTGGTGGCCGAAAGGGCACCGAAGCGTGACGAGTACCTGGCCATAGTGACCGACGAGGTCCAGTCCGACCTGCGGGCCGCCCGCATCAAGGCGACCGTCACCGGCCGCCCGAAGCACTACTACAGCGTCTACCAGAAGATGATCGTCCGCGGCCGGGACTTCGCGGAGATCTACGACCTGGTGGGCATCCGCGTCCTGGTGGACACCGTCCGCGACTGCTACGCGGCCCTGGGCACCGTCCACGCCCGCTGGAACCCGGTTCCGGGGCGGTTCAAGGACTACATCGCGATGCCCAAGTTCAACATGTACCAGTCGCTGCACACCACGGTCATCGGCCCCAACGGCAAGCCGGTCGAACTCCAGATCCGAACGTTCGACATGCACCGCCGCGCCGAGTACGGCATCGCCGCGCACTGGAAGTACAAGCAGGAGGCAGTCGCCGGCGCCTCCAAGGTCCGTACCGACGTGCCCAAGGCGGGCAAGGGCAAGGACGACCACCTCAACGACATGGCGTGGCTGCGCCAGCTGCTCGACTGGCAGAAGGAGACCGAGGACCCCAGCGAGTTCCTGGAGTCCCTGCGCTTCGACCTGTCGCGCAACGAGGTCTTCGTCTTCACCCCGAAGGGTGATGTCATCGCGCTTCCCGCCGGTGCCACGCCCGTGGACTTCGCGTACGCCGTCCACACCGAGGTCGGCCACCGCACCATAGGAGCCCGGGTCAACGGCAGGCTCGTACCGCTGGAATCCACCCTGGACAACGGCGACCTGGTGGAGGTCTTCACCTCCAAGGCGGCCGGCGCCGGTCCGTCCCGCGACTGGCTGGGCTTCGTCAAGTCGCCGCGGGCCCGCAACAAGATCCGGGCGTGGTTCTCCAAGGAGCGCCGCGACGAGGCGATCGAGCAGGGCAAGGACGCCATCGCGCGCGCGATGCGCAAGCAGAACCTGCCCATCCAGCGCATCCTGACCGGCGACTCGCTGGTCACGCTCGCCCACGAGATGCGCTACCCGGACATCTCCTCGCTGTACGCGGCGATCGGCGAGGGCCATGTGGCCGCGCAGAACGTCGTGCAGAAGCTGGTGCAGGCGCTCGGCGGCGAGGAGGCGGCCACCGAGGAGATGGACGAGGCGGTCCCGCCGTCGCACGGCCGCAGCCGCAAGCGGCGCAGCAACCAGGACCCCGGTGTCGTGGTCAAGGGCGTCGACGACGTGTGGGTGAAGCTGGCCCGCTGCTGCACGCCCGTCCCCGGCGACCCGATCATCGGTTTCGTCACGCGCGGTAGTGGCGTATCGGTTCACCGCAGCGACTGCGTCAACGTGGAGTCACTGTCCCGCGAGCCGGAGCGCATCCTCGAGGTCGAGTGGGCGCCCACCCAGTCCTCGGTCTTCCTGGTCGCCATCCAGGTCGAGGCGCTGGACCGGTCCCGGCTGCTGTCCGACGTCACCCGCGTCCTGTCCGACCAGCACGTCAACATCCTCTCCGCGGCCGTCCAGACCTCCCGCGACCGGGTGGCCACCTCCCGCTTCACCTTCGAGATGGGCGACCCGAAACACCTGGGGCACGTCCTGAAGGCCGTACGGGGCGTGGAGGGCGTGTACGACGTCTATCGCGTGACGTCGGCCCGCCGGCCCTGACAGCGCACGAGAGAGGGCCCGTACGGCACGTACGGGCCCTCTCTCGTGTCCGAGGCGTCAGCCGCCGAACTCCTGCAGACCCTTCAGAGCCTGGTCCAGCAGGGCCTGGCGGCCCTCCAGTTCGCGCTCCAGCTTGTCGGCACGGGCGGTGTTGCCCTGGGCGCGGGCCTGCTCGATCTGCGCCCTCAGCTTGTCCACCGCGGCCTGCAGCTGCCCGGTCAGACCCTCGGCACGCGCGCGTGCCTCCGGGTTCGTCCGGCGCCACTCGGCCTCCTCGGCCTCCTGGAGCGCCCGCTCCACGGTGTGCATCCGGCCCTCGACCTTCGGCCGGGCGTCCCGCGGGACGTGGCCGATGGCCTCCCAGCGCTCGTTGATCGAGCGGAACGCGGCACGCGCCGACTTCAGGTCACCGATCGGGAGGAGCTTCTCGGCCTCCTCGGCCAGCTCCTCCTTCAGCTTGAGGTTCTCGGACTGCTCGGCGTCGCGCTCGGCGAAGACCGAGCTGCGGGCCGCGAAGAAGACGTCCTGGGCGCCGCGGAAGCGGTTCCACAGGTCGTCCTCGTGCTCGCGCTGGGCGCGGCCCGCGGCCTTCCAGTCGGCCATCAGCTCGCGGTAGCGAGCGGCCGTCGGACCCCAGTCCGTCGAGCCCGACAGTGACTCCGCCTCGGCGACCAGCCGCTCCTTCGTCCGGCGGGCCTCCTCGCGCTGCGCGTCCAGCTGCGCGAAATGGGCCTTGCGGCGCTTGGAGAACGCCGAGCGGGCGTGCGAGAAGCGGTGCCACAGCTCGTCGTCCGACTTGCGGTCGAGACGCGGCAGACCCTTCCAGGTGTCCACCAGGGCCCGCAGCCGCTCTCCGGCCGCCCGCCACTGGTCCGACTGCGCCAGCTGCTCCGCCTCGGTGACCAGGTCCTCCTTGGCCTTGCGGGCCTCGTCGGACTGGCGGGCCCGCTGCTGCTTGCGCTCCTCGCGGCGTGAATCGACCGTCTGCACCAGCTTGTCCAGCCGGGTGCGCAGCGCGTCCAGGTCACCGACCGCGTGGTGTGCGTCGACCTGCTCGCGGATGTGGTCGATCGCCACCTGGGCGTCCTTCGCCGACAGATCGGTCGTCTGCACGCGCTTCTCGAGGAGGCCGATCTCGACAACCAGGCCCTCGTACTTGCGCTCGAAGTAGGCCAGTGCCTCATCGGGGGAGCCTGCCTGCCACGAACCGACGACCTGCTCGCCGTCGGCCGTACGCACGTACACGGTCCCCGTCTCGTCGACGCGGCCCCACGGGTCGCTGCTCACAGCGCCTCCTCCACATGATGCCTCCGAGGGGCTTCGGCGCCCCTGGGCATCGTCCACAGTTTCGTCACGGCCAACATAGGCGACCGGCGGGGCGCCTGTCCGCATCCAGCGCGACCGAAATTACGCGGCCCGCCACCCGCTCGTCAGGACTTCGTGACCGTCGCTTTGTTGATCACGACCGTCGCGTTGGGGGCGCCGTCACCTGCACCGGTGTTCTCGCCCGCGGCGGCGATCTTCTTCAGGACCTTCATGCCCGCGGCCGACAACGTACCGAACGGGGTGTAGCTCGGCGGGAGCTGGCTGTCCTGGTAGACGAGGAAGAACTGACTGCCGCCGGTGTGCGCCTGGCCGGTGTTGGCCATCGCGACCGTGCCCGCCGGGTAGACGTTGTCCTTGAGGCTCTTGTCCTTCAGGTTCTCGTCCGGGATGGTGTAGCCCGGCCCGCCGCTGCCCGTTCCGGTCGGGTCGCCGCACTGCAGCACGTAGATGCCGTTGGTGGTGAGCCGGTGGCACTTCGTGTGGTCGAAGAAGCCCTTGTTCGCGAGGAAGTCGAACGAGTTGACCGTGTGCGGGGCCGCGGCCGTCTTCAGCGCTATGCCGATGTCACCGCACGTCGTCGCCAGCGTCATCGTGTAGTCCGCGGACTTGTCGATGGTGACCGACGGCTCCTTCTTCCAGCTCAGCTTCTTGACCGAGCCGGCGGCGGCCTTCTCGCACGGGTCCTTCGCGGCGCTGGGCGAGGCGGACGGGGAGGCCTCCGCGCTGGTGTTCGTCTTGTCGTCCTTGTCGTCCTTCAGGACGCCCGTCGTGTAGAGCGTGAGGCTGCCCACCAGGATCACGCCGAGCACCGACGCGATCACCGAGTTGCGCACGCGAGCCTTGCGCCGCGCCGCAGTGCGGCGCTGCTGCTGCCGCAAGAACTTCTCCCGGGCGAGCTGACGCTTGCGCTGTTCCTGGGTGACCACCGGGTTCTCTCCTCATGCGTCTCGTACGTCGACCGCTTGCGTGTGCCCCGTACCGTATATGGGTTCGCTGAGGAATCGGCAGCGCCGGTAGGCTCTGACAGCGGTGGTTGCCGCTTTTGAACCTCCCGTATCGACACAACGAAGGACGATCGTGCTCATTGCCGGGTTCCCCGCCGGGGCCTGGGGGACGAACTGTTATCTCGTCGCCCCCGCCGCCGGTGAGGAGTGCGTGATCATCGACCCGGGCCACCAGGCGGCCCCCGGAGTCGAGGAAGCACTGAAGAAGCATCGGCTCAAGCCCGTCGCCGTCGTCCTCACCCACGGCCACATCGACCATGTGGCCTCGGTCGTCCCGGTGTGCGGCGCGCACGACGTGCCCGCCTGGATCCACCCCGAGGACCGCTTCATGATGGCCGACCCCGAGAAGGCGCTCGGCCGTTCCATCGGGATGCCGCTGATGGGCGAGCTGACCGTGGGGGAGCCGGACGACGTCCGGGAACTGACCGACGGCGCCAGGCTGGAGCTGGCGGGTCTGGAGCTCTCCGTGGCGCACGCGCCGGGCCATACCAAGGGGTCGGTGACCTTCCGGATGCCCGAGACCGCCGAGATCCCCTCGGTGTTCTTCTCCGGGGATCTGCTGTTCGCCGGCTCCATCGGACGCACCGACCTGCCCGGCGGTGACATGGCCGAGATGCTCGACTCGCTGGCCCGCGTGTGCCTGCCGCTCGACGACTCGACCGTGGTGCTGTCCGGTCACGGCCCCCAGACGACCATCGGCCAGGAGCGCGCCACCAATCCGTATCTGCGGCAGGTGGCGGCCCCCGGCCAGGGAGCGGGCCCCGCGGCCCCTCCCCGACGAGGAATGTGACGAGAGACTTCCGTGAGCACCTTCAAGGCCCCCAAGGGCACGTACGACCTTCTGCCGCCCGACTCCGCCAGGTACCTCGCCGTCCGTGAAGCGATCGCCGCGCCGCTGCGCACCTCCGGCTACGGCTACGTCGAGACGCCCGGCTTCGAGAGCGTCGAGCTGTTCGCACGCGGTGTCGGCGAGTCCACCGACATCGTGACCAAGGAGATGTACGCCTTCGAGACCAAGGGCGGCGACAGGCTCGCCCTGCGCCCCGAGGGCACGGCTTCCGTCCTGCGCGCGGCCCTCGAGGCCAATCTCCACAAGCTGGGCAACCTCCCGGTCAAGCTCTGGTACTCCGGCTCGTACTACCGCTACGAGCGCCCCCAGAAGGGCCGCTACCGCCACTTCTCGCAGGTCGGCGCCGAGGCGATCGGAGCGGAGGACCCGGCTCTGGACGCCGAGCTGATCATCCTGGCCGACCAGGCGTACCGCTCGCTGGGCCTGAGGAACTTCCGCATCCTGCTGAACAGCCTGGGCGACAAGGAGTGCCGGCCCGTCTACCGGGCCGCCCTCCAGGACTTCCTGCGCGGACTCGACCTGGACGAGGACACCCTCCGGCGCGCCGAGATCAACCCGCTGCGCGTCCTGGACGACAAGCGGGAGTCGGTCCAGAAGCAGCTCGGGGACGCCCCGCTGCTGCGCGACTACCTCTGCGACGCCTGCAAGGCGTACCACGAGGAGGTCCGTGAGCTGATCACGGCGGCGGGCGTCGCCTTCGAGGACGACCCGAAGCTGGTCCGCGGTCTCGACTACTACACGCGGACGACCTTCGAGTTCGTCCACGACGGTCTGGGCTCCCAGTCCGCGGTGGGCGGCGGCGGCCGCTACGACGGACTGTCCGAGATGATCGGCGGCCCCGCGCTGCCGTCCGTGGGCTGGGCCCTGGGCGTCGACCGCACGGTCCTCGCCCTGGAGGCGGAGGGCGTCGAGCTCGATCTCCCGTCCGCGACGTCCGTCTTCGCGGTCCCGCTCAGCGAGGACGCCCGCAGGCTGCTGTTCGCCAAGGTCACGGAGCTGCGCAAGCTCGGGGTCGCGGCGGACTTCTCCTACGGTGCCAAGGGCCTCAAGAGCGCCATGAAGAACGCCAACCGCAGCGGGGCCCGCTACGCGCTCATCGCCGGCGAACGCGACCTCGCCGAAGGAGTCGTCCAGCTCAAGGACATGGAGTCCGGGGAGCAGGTGGCGATCGGCGTGAACGAGATCGTGGCGGAACTGGAGTCGAGGCTGGGCTGAGCCCGGCGGAGTGAGGGGGCCCGGAGCCCCCTCACTCCAGCAACCCGAACCGCATCGCGCTCGTCACCGCCGCCGTCCGGTCGTCCACGCCCAGCTTGGCGAAGACGCGCAGGAGGTACGTCTTCACCGTCGACTCGCCGATGAAGAGGTGGCGTCCGATCTCGGCGTTGGTGCAGCCCTCCGCCACCAGCCGCAGTACCGCGGTCTCGCGCTCCGACAGGCGGGGGCGTTCCGGTCTGGCGCGGAGCCGGTCCACCAGCCGCGCCGCCACCGACGGGGCGAGCACCGTCTCGCCGCGCGCCGCCGCCCGTACCGCCTCCGCCAGTTGCCCCCGGGGCAGGTCCTTCAGCAGGTAGCCCGCCGCGCCCGCCTCCACGGCCCGCAGGATGTCCCGGTCCGTCTCGTAGGTCGTCAGGACGATCACCCGGCAGGGCAGACCCGCCTCCGTCATCCGCACGATCGACTCCACACCCCCGCCGCCCGGCATCCGCAGGTCCATCAGCACGATGTCGGGCCGCAGTTCGGCCGCCAGCGCCTCCGCCCGCGGTCCGCTCTCCGCGTCGGCGACGACCTCCAGATCCGGCTCGGCGCTCAGCATCGCCCGAAGCCCCTCCCGCACCACTGGATGATCGTCGGCCAGGATGATCCGGATCACGGAACCCTCTCCTCACACCGGTCCAGGTCCACCGGGACCGGCAGCCGGACCGTCACCGTCGTACCCTCGCCGGGCGCACTGTGCACCCGGGCCGTCCCGCCGACCTCCGCGGCCCGCGCCCGCAGCCCCGCCAGACCGTATCCGTCCGGGGCGTCGGACGGTTCGAAGCCGCAGCCGTCGTCCCGGACCGACAGGGTGAGCCCCTCGTCGTCGTACGTCAGCGAGATCACCGCCCGCGCCGAACTCCCCGCGTGGCGCCGGGCGTTGGTCAGTGCCTCCTGGCAGGAGCGCAGCGCCACCACCTCGGGTCCGGCGGGCAGCGCGCGCACCGGGCCGGAGACCTCGAGCGCCGCCCCCTGCCGTTCGGCCAGCCGGCCCAGCGCGTCCGGCAGGGACGTCCCGGCCAGGTCGGCCGGGGCGCCGCCCGCGACCAGGGCACGGGCCTCGGCCAGGTTCTGCCGGGCCGTCTCATCCATCAGCCGCAGATGGACGCGGGCCCGGTCCGTGTCCGTCTCCAGTTCCGCGTCCACCGCCTGGGTCAGCATCAGCAGGCTGGTGAAGCCCTGCGCGAGCGTGTCGTGGATCTCGCGCGCCATGCGCTCGCGCTCCGCGAGGGCGCCGTGGGCCGCCGACAGCCGTGCCACCTCGGAACGGCTGGCGGCCAACTCCGCGATCAGGTCAGCCCGTTCGATGCTCTGCTCGATGATCCGGATGATCCAGCTGCCGACCGCCGCCGAGAAGACGAAGGAGACCAGGGCGAAGAGGCCGCCCAGGAACACGTCCCGGCCGTCGGGCCGCCACAGCAGGGCCCAGCCCGCCACCGGCGCGATGTTGATGACGGCCACCGAGGCCAGCGCCGGGCGGAGCGTCATGGTCATGAAGCACTGGGGGACCAGCGCGAACGCCATCAGCTGCGTCTCACCGACCAGAACCCCCGACGGCAGGAACAGCGCCATCCCGCCCACGAGATACCGCAGCGCCCTGGGGTCGTCCGGCACCGGATCGCCCACCAGCAGGGGACGGCCCACCACCGCGTACCAGGGCGCCAGCAGGAACAGCAGCGCCGCGGCGACCGTGCGGACGGGCCACCCCGGACGGTCCGTGCCGAGCACGGTCACCAGGGTGGCGGCCCAGACCAGCGCGAAGTACACGTCCCAGATACGGAAGGAACCGTCCCAGATGTGCGTGCCGGCCTCGGACCGGCCGCTCATCCGTCGCGCCGGTTCTTCCAGCGGAAGGTCAGCAGACACAGCACCAATCCTCCGACGCACCACGCCCCGAGGACCAGGGCCACGCGTCCGAACTCCCAGCCCCCCGCCTGCTCCAGGACCCGCGCCGACTCCGGCAGGAACACCCCGCGCAGCCCCTGGCACATCCACTTCAGCGGGAAGAGCGCCCCCACGGACAGCATCCAGTCCGGGATCGTGTCGATCGCGATGTACACCCCGGAGATGAACTGCAGCACCAGGAAGGGGAGTACGACCACGGACGTCGCGCTCTTGGCCGACCGGGGGACCGAACTGACCGCGATGCCCAGCAGCGCGCACGCCGTCAGGCCGAGGACGAAGATCCAGGCGAAGTCGGACCAACGCGCCGCCGACGACGGCAGGTCGACGTCGTACAGCGTCGTGCCGACGAGCAGCAGTACGGCCGTCTCCAGCGCTCCCGTGACGAGAACCAGCCAGATCTTGCCGAGGAAGTAGGCGGCCGGCGGCATCGGCGTGCCGCGCAGCCGGCGCAGCACCTTCTCGTCCCGTTCGACGGCGATCGAGATGCCCAGGGACTGGAAACTCGTCGACATGATGCCGGCGGCCGTCATCGCCGGGACGTACAGCTGCGAGGCCGTGATGCCCGCGCCGCTGACGTCGTCCTTGAAGATCGACGCGAAGAGGAACAGGAAGACGACCGGGAAGGCGAAGGTGAAGACCACCTGCTCGCGCTGGCGGAAGAACTGCTTCAGTTCGAGTACGCCCCGGTGCAGGCCGAGCGTCCAGGCCGTCGGCAGGCGGCCGGACGTGGCCGCGGTCGTGGTCCGGGGGTGTGCGGCGGTCGTCATCGCGGGTCCTCCTGGCCGGTCAGCCGGAGGTAGACGTCCTCCAGTGTGGGGCGGGTGACCGTCAGCCCCGGGATCTCGCCGTCGAAGCGCCGCGTGAGCTCGGCGACCGTCCGGGTCGGGGTGTCGGTGTGCGTGCTGCGCGCGGTGCCGTCGGCCTCCGTCCAGGCGACCGTGGCGCCCGTGCCGTGCCGCTCCCGCAGGACGGCCGGTTCGCCCGCGGCGACCACCCGGCCCTCGGCGACGACCGCGAGCCGGTCGGCGAGCGCCTCCGCCTCCTCCAGGTAGTGCGTGGTCAGCAGGATCGTCGTGCCCTCGGCCGCGAGGGTGCGGACGAGGTCCCAGAACTGCCGGCGGGCGGCCGGGTCGAATCCGGTCGTCGGCTCGTCGAGGAGCAGCAGGTCCGGGTCGCCGATCACGCCGAGCGCCACGTCGAGCCGCCGCCGCTGGCCGCCCGAGAGCGACTTCGTGCGGCTGTCCGCCTTCGCCTCGAGACCGACCAGACCGATCACCTGTTCCGGGTCGCGCGGCCTCGGGTAGTAGCGCGCGAAATGCCGTACGGTCTCGCGGACCGTCAACTCCGCGGGCGCCGATTCGTCCTGCCAGACGATTCCGACACGTGCACGCCACGCGCGCGTACCCGTCGCGGGATCCGCGCCCAGCACCCTGACGTCGCCGGCGTCCCGGCCGCGGTGCCCCTGGAGGATCTCCACCGTGGTGCTCTTGCCCGCGCCGTTCGGTCCGAGCAGGCCGAACACCTCGCCCGTGCGGATCTCCAGGTCGACGCCGTCCACCGCGGTCACGTCCCCGTACCGCTTGCGCAGCCCCCGGACGTCCACCGCGAGTTCCTTCGCGTGTGTTGTCATGGTTCGAGGCTCGACCGGAACCGAACATCCGGGGACGACCGTGCGTACTTCCTTATGTCCACCGAACGGTGGACACCGGGCCCGGTGCGGCACAATGGCCCGTGCCCGAAGATGGTCCAACTCCCAAGTGACGGATCGGCGTGATGAGCAAGACGACAGTCAAAGACGTCTCCACGGAGTCCGAGCCCGAGCGCGTCGCCGCGTCCGAGCCCCGGACGGTGGGCGGCAGCCGTGCCTTCGCGATCCTGCTGCTGATCACCGGTGCGGCCGGACTGCTCGCCGCGTGGGTCATCACGATCGACAAGTTCAAACTGCTCGAGGCCAAGGTCGCAGGCACGACCTTCACCCCCGGCTGCAGCCTGAACCCCGTGGTGTCCTGCGGCAGCGTGATGGAGTCCAAGCAGGCCGCCGCCTTCGGCTTCCCCAACCCGATGCTCGGCCTGGTCTGCTACGGCATCGTCATCTGCGTCGGCATGAGCCTGCTGGCCCGTGCCCGCTTCCCGCGCTGGTACTGGCTCACCTTCAACTTCGGCACGCTCTTCGGCGTCGCCTTCTGCACCTGGCTGCAGTTCCAGTCCCTGTACCGGATCAACGCCCTGTGCCTGTGGTGCTCGCTGGCCTGGGTCGCCACGATCACCATGTTCTGGTACGTGACCTCCTTCAACATCCGCAACAGCCTCCTGCCCGCGCCCGGCTGGCTGAAGAGCTTCTTCGGCGAGTTCACCTGGGTCGTGCCCGTGCTGCACATCGGCATCATCGGCATGCTGATCCTGACCCGCTGGTGGGAGTTCTGGACCAGCTGACGGTCCCCGCCGCGTTGTCGGTGGCGTGATTTAGGGTTTGGAGCGTGGAGCCCGACCTGTTCACCGCCGCCGCAGAAGAACGCCAGGAGAAGGACCCCGCGGGGAGCCCCCTGGCGGTGCGGATGCGCCCGCGCACCCTCGACGAGGTCGTGGGCCAGCAGCACCTGCTGAAGCCGGGGTCACCCCTGCGCCGCCTGGTCGGCGAGGGCGCGGGGGGCCCGGCCGGACCGTCCTCGGTGATCCTCTGGGGCCCGCCCGGCACCGGCAAGACCACCCTGGCCTACGTCGTGTCGAAGGCGACGAACAAGCGGTTCGTGGAGCTCTCCGCGATCACCGCCGGCGTCAAGGAGGTCCGCGCGGTCATCGACGGCGCCCGCCGCGCCACCGGCGGCTACGGCAAGGAGACCGTCCTCTTCCTCGACGAGATCCACCGCTTCAGCAAGGCCCAGCAGGACTCCCTCCTGCCGGCCGTCGAGAACCGCTGGGTGACCCTGATCGCGGCGACCACCGAGAACCCGTACTTCTCCGTGATCTCCCCGCTCCTGTCCCGCTCCCTGCTGCTCACCCTCGAACCCCTCACGGACGACGACCTGCGCGGGCTCATCAGGCGTGCTCTGGCCGACGACCGAGGCCTCAAGGCGTCCTGCACCCTCCCCGAGGACACCGAGGCCCACCTCCTGCGCATCGCCGGCGGCGACGCCCGCCGCGCCCTGACCGCCCTGGAGGCCGCCGCCGGGGCCGCCCTCGACCAGGGCGAGAGCGAGATCAGCCTCCAGACCCTGGAGCAGACGGTCGACCGGGCGGCGGTGAAGTACGACCGTGACGGCGACCAGCACTACGACGTCGCCAGCGCCCTCATCAAGTCCATTCGCGGCTCCGACGTCGACGCCGCCCTGCACTACCTGGCCCGCATGATCGAGGCCGGCGAGGACCCCCGCTTCATCGCCCGCCGTCTGATGATCTCCGCCAGCGAGGACATCGGCCTCGCCGATCCGAACGCGCTGCCGACCGCCGTCGCCGCCGCCCAGGCCGTCGCCATGATCGGCTTCCCCGAGGCCGCGCTCACCCTCAGCCACGCCACCATCGCCCTGGCCCTGGCCCCCAAGTCCAACGCCGCGACCACCGCGATCGGCGCCGCCCTGGACGACGTCCGCAAGGGACTGGCCGGCCCGGTCCCGCCGCATCTGCGCGACGGGCACTACAAGGGCGCCGCCAAGCTCGGCCACGCCCAGGGGTACGTGTACCCGCACGACCTGCCGGAGGGCATCGCCGCCCAGCAGTACGCCCCGGACGCGATCAAGGACCGGGAGTACTACACCCCCACCCGGCACGGCTCGGAGGCGCGGTACGCGGACGCGGTGGAATGGACCAGGAAGCACCTCGGTCGCAAGCGGGACTGAGCACCCTGTAAACTCGTCCGCAGCGCCGCGTCCCGCGCAGTCAGAGCGGGACAGTCGGCCGGAGTCCCGGTCCCCCGTGGACCGGCTCCAGGAGCGTCGCGCACCGTCGATTCGGTGTCGCGGGCAGCCCACCACCACCCGGGGTTCCGGGCCGGTCGGTGGGCCACTCGCGTGCTGCACGTATGTGCCCAGACCAGGGGAGCGGCTACCCACCAGGTCCCTCGCGGACCCGGCGGGATTCCCCGGCTGCGGATGCGACCTCCCATAACCCTGACAAGCCGAGTACTAGGAAATGAGAGATCGTGGCGAACCAGTCCCGCCCCAAGGTCAAGAAGTCGCGTGCCCTCGGCATCGCGCTGACCCCGAAGGCCGTCAAGTACTTCGAGGCCCGTCCCTACCCGCCGGGTGAGCACGGCCGTGGCCGCAAGCAGAACTCGGACTACAAGGTCCGTCTGCTCGAGAAGCAGCGTCTGCGCGCGCAGTACGACGTGTCCGAGCGCCAGCTCGTCCGCGCCTACGAGCGTGCCTCCAAGGTCCAGGGCAAGACCGGTGAGGCCCTGATCATCGAGCTCGAGCGCCGTCTCGACGCCCTGGTCCTGCGTTCGGGCATCGCCCGCACCATCTACCAGGCCCGTCAGATGGTCGTGCACGGCCACATCGAGGTCAACGGCCAGAAGGTCGACAAGCCGTCCTTCCGCGTCAAGCCCGACGACGTCGTGATGGTCCGCGAGCGCAGCCGCGAGAAGACCCTCTTCTCCATCGCCCGTGAGGGCGGCTTCGCCCCCGACGGCGAGACCCCGCGCTACCTCCAGGTGAACCTCCGCGCCCTGGCCTTCCGCCTGGACCGTGAGCCGAACCGCAAGGAGATCCCGGTGATCTGCGACGAGCAGCTCGTCGTCGAGTACTACGCCCGCTGATCCACCGGCGGCCGTAGGACTCCTGCGCCCAGGCCCGTCGTCCCCTCCGCCCTTCGGGCGGGCGGAGCGACGGGCCTTCGCGCACCCCTAATCCGGTACGGACCGGCAGCGTCGGCGCGATAGGCTCGCCCCCAGAGATACGTGTTCACACAACAGGGAGCGGGTGCGCGGTGTCCGGTGGCGAGGTGGCCGGGATCCTGGTGGCCGTCTTCTGGGCGATCCTGGTCTCCTTCCTCGCCGTCGCGCTGGCGAGGCTGGCCCAGACGCTCAGGGCGACCACCAAGCTGGTCGCGGACGTGACCGACCAGGCCGTCCCGCTGCTGGCCGACGCCTCCGCCGCCGTCCGCTCCGCGCAGACCCAGATCGACCGGGTCGACGCGATCGCCTCCGACGTCCAGGAGGTCACGTCGAACGCCTCCGCGCTCTCGACGACCGTCGCCTCCACCTTCGGCGGCCCCCTGGTGAAGGTCGCCGCCTTCGGGTACGGCGTACGCCGCGCCCTCGGCGGCCGAGGGGACGAGGCGCCCGCCGGCAAGCCCCGGCGCACCGTGATCGTGGGCCGGACGGTCTCCCGGCGCCAGAAGCGAAGCGCCCGTGGAAAGAGGGACTGAGGACCAGCCATGTTCCGCCGTACGTTCTGGTTCGGCACCGGCGTCGCCGCCGGTGTCTGGGCCACCACCAAGGTCAACCGGAAGCTGAAGCAGCTGACCCCCGAGAGCCTCGCCGCCTCCGCGGCGAACAAGGCACTCGAGACGGGAACGCGCATCAAGGACCGGGCGGTGGGATTCGCGCTCGACGTCCGCGACAACATGGCCCGGCGGGAGGCCGAGCTGGCGGACGCCCTCGGTATCCAGGAGGACCCCGGACTCCCGGCGCCCCGGCGGTTCGCCGCCATCGAGAACAACCGCAGCACCCCCAAGTACCCCAAGTCCCCCGAGCACATCGAGAACACGACGTACTCGTACAACCGGAATGAGGACCACTGATGGAGTCGGCCGAGATTCGCCGCCGCTGGCTGAGCTTCTTCGAGGAGCGCGGGCACACCGTCGTCCCTTCGGCGTCGCTCATCGCGGACGACCCGACTCTGCTCCTCGTCCCGGCCGGCATGGTTCCCTTCAAGCCCTACTTCCTGGGTGAGGTCAAGCCGCCGTGGTCGCGCGCCACCAGTGTGCAGAAGTGCGTGCGCACGCCCGACATCGAAGAGGTCGGCAAGACCACCCGGCACGGCACGTTCTTCCAGATGTGCGGCAACTTCTCCTTCGGCGACTACTTCAAGGAAGGCGCCATCAAGTACGCCTGGGAGCTGCTCACCAGCCCCCAGGACAAGGGCGGTTACGGCCTGGAGCCGGAGAAGCTCTGGATCACCGTGTACAAGGACGACGACGAGGCCGAGCGCATCTGGCACGAGGTCGTCGGCGTGCCGAAGGAGCGCATCCAGCGCCTCGGCATGAAGGACAACTACTGGTCCATGGGCGTTCCCGGCCCCTGCGGCCCCTGCTCCGAGATCAACTACGACCGCGGCCCCGAGTTCGGCGTCGAGGGCGGCCCCGCCGTCAACGACGAGCGGTACGTGGAGATCTGGAACCTCGTCTTCATGCAGTACGAGCGGGGCGAGGGCATCGGCAAGGACAACTTCGAGATCCTCGGCGAGCTGCCGAGCAAGAACATCGACACGGGCCTCGGCATGGAGCGCCTCGCCATGATTCTGCAGGGTGTGCAGAACATGTACGAGATCGACACCTCCATGGCCGTCATCAAGAAGGCCACCGAGCTGACCGGTGTCGAGTACGGCGACGCCCACGACTCCGACGTCTCCCTGCGCGTGGTCACCGACCACATGCGCACGTCGGTGATGCTCATCGGTGACGGCGTCACCCCCGGCAACGAGGGCCGCGGCTACGTCCTGCGCCGCATCATGCGCCGCGCCATCCGCAACATGCGCCTCCTCGGCGCCACCGGCCCGGTCGTCAAGGACCTCATCGACACCGTCATCGCGATGATGGGCCAGCAGTACCCGGAGCTGGTCACCGACCGCGAGCGCATCGAGAACGTCGCCCTTGCCGAGGAGGCCCGCTTCCTCAAGACCCTCAACGCCGGTACGAACGTCCTGGACGGCGCCGTCACCGAGACCAAGGCCGCCGGTTCCACCGTCCTGGCCGGTGACAAGGCCTTCCTGCTCCACGACACCTGGGGCTTCCCGATCGACCTCACCCTCGAGATGGCCGCCGAGCAGGGCCTCTCCGTGGACGAGGACGGCTTCCGCCGCCTGATGAAGGAGCAGCGGGAACGCGCCAAGGCCGACGCCCAGGCCAAGAAGACCGGCCACGCCGGTGCCGGTGCCTACCGTGAGATCGCCGACAAGGCCGGCGAGACCGAGTTCATCGGCTACGGGGACACCGAGGGCGAGTCCACCATCGTCGGCATCCTGGTCGACGGCGTCTCCTCCCCGGCCGCCACCGAGGGCGACGAGGTCGAGATCGTCCTCGACCGCACCCCGTTCTACGCCGAGGGCGGCGGCCAGATCGGCGACACCGGCCGCATCAAGGTGGGGTCCGGTGCCGTGGTCGAGATCCGCGACACCCAGAAGCCGGTCCCCGGCGTCTATGTTCACAAGGGTGTCGTCCAGGTCGGCGAGGTGACCGTCGGCGATCTCGTGCACGCCACGATCGACTCCCGTCGCCGCACGGCCATCGCCCGCGCCCACTCGGCCACCCACCTCACCCACCAGGCCCTGCGGGACGCCCTCGGCCCGACGGCCGCCCAGGCCGGTTCCGAGAACCAGCCCGGCCGCTTCCGCTTCGACTTCGGTTCCCCGTCCGCCGTTCCGACGGCCGTGATGACCGATGTCGAGCAGAAGATCAACGAGGTGCTCGCCCGTGACCTCGACGTGCGCGCCGACATCATGGGCATCGACGAGGCCAGGAAGCAGGGCGCCATCGCCGAGTTCGGCGAGAAGTACGGCGAGCGCGTGCGCGTCGTGACCATCGGCGACTTCTCCAAGGAACTGTGCGGTGGCACGCACGTCCACAACACCTCCCAGCTGGGCCTGGTGAAGCTGCTCGGCGAGTCGTCGATCGGCTCGGGTGTGCGCCGGATCGAGGCCCTCGTCGGCGTCGACGCCTACAACTTCCTCGCCCGTGAGCACACGGTCGTCGCCCAGCTCCAAGAGCTGATCAAGGGCCGTCCGGAGGAGCTCCCGGAGAAGGTCTCCGCCATGCTCGGCAAGCTGAAGGACGCCGAGAAGGAGATCGAGAAGTTCCGCGCCGAGAAGGTGCTGCAGGCCGCCGGCGGCCTGGTGGACTCCGCCAGGGACATTCACGGGGTCGCCGTGGTCACCGGCCGGGTCCCGGACGGCACGACCTCCGACGACCTGCGCAAACTGGTGCTCGACGTGCGTGGCCGGATCCAGGGCGGCCGGGCCGCCGTGGTCGCGCTGTTCACGGTCAACAACGGCAAGCCGCTGACGGTCATCGCCACCAACGAGGCCGCCCGCGAGCGCGGCCTGAAGGCCGGTGACCTGGT
Organism: Streptomyces sp. NPDC002588; assembly: GCF_040295925.1. NCBI lineage: Bacteria > Bacillati > Actinomycetota > Actinomycetes > Kitasatosporales > Streptomycetaceae > Streptomyces > Streptomyces sp. NPDC002588. The sequence goes on along the minus strand of NZ_JBEOWF010000017.1, from coordinate 125,538 downwards.
CCGTACGGCCGCCAAGACCCTCGGCGGCGGAGGTGGCGGCAAGCCGGACGTCGCGCAGGGCGGTGGCCAGAACCCGGCCGCGGTCGGCGAGGCCGTCGACGCCGTGGAGCGGCTCGTGGCGGAAACGGCCAAGTGAGCCGTCCGATGCGGAAGGGCCGTCGACTCGCGATCGACGTCGGGGACGTCCGGATCGGGGTCGCCTCGTGCGACCCCGACGGGATCCTCGCCACCCCGGTGGAGACGGTCCCCGGCCGCGACCTCCCCGCGGCTCACCGCCGGTTGCGGCAACTGGTCGAGGAGTACGAGCCGATCGAGGTCGTCGTCGGTCTCCCTCGCTCCCTCAAGGGGGGCGAGGGCCCGGCCGCGGTAAAGGTTCGGGGCTTCGCCCAGGAGCTGGCCAAGGGCATCGCGCCCGTCTCCGTACGCCTGGTCGACGAGCGGATGACGACCGTGACGGCCAGTCAGGGACTGCGCGCCTCGGGCGTGAAGACCAAGAAGGGCCGGTCGGTGATCGACCAGGCAGCCGCTGTGATCATCCTCCAGCAGGCCCTGGAATCCGAACGGGCGTCAGGTAAAGCACCGGGCGAGGGCGTCGAAGTGGTCATCTGATCGCGATACGGTAACGTTCCGCGTCGATGCGGCGGTTTTCGAACAGCCACCGCACAGAGAGAGGCGGAACGGTGACGGGCCCGCGCAGGCCGCGTGATCGCCGCCTCGCGGCTCTAGGGGATCGATGACTGAGTATGGCCGGGGCCCAGGCTCCGAACCGTGGCATCCGGAGGACCCGTTGTACGGGGACGGCGGATGGGACGGGCAGCAGGCCCACCCGGGTCATCAGCCTGCCTACGGCGGCCAGCCGCAGCACCACCACTACCCGCAGCAGCCGCAGCAGCCGGAGTACGGCGACTGGGCGAACGGACAGGCGCAGCAGTACGACCAGCATCAAGACCCGTACGGTCAGCAGCAGTACCAGCAGGCCTACGACCCCCAGCAGTACCAGCAGCCGCACGACCAGCACTTCCAACAGCCCCACGACCAGCAGCAGTACGGCCAGGGACAGGGCCAGGGGCAGCAGGGCTACCACGACGGTTACCAGGAAGGCGGCTGGGACGGCAGCGGCACGCACGCGCAGATGCCGTACGCCGCCGATCCCGGTGACCCGTACGGGCAGCAGGCCGCCGCGTACGGCGCCGAGCAGCCGGACTACTACGGCACTCCCGACGCGTATCCGCCGCCGGAGCCGCCGTCCCGCCGACGTGCCGAACCGGAACCGGGCCCTGAGCCGGATCCGGAACCGGCGGCCGAGGAGAAGACCGACTGGGATCCCGGGCCCGACCAGGGGGAGCACGCCTTCTTCGCGGGCGACGGAGACGACGATGACGACGACGAGCCGGACGGTCGCGGGGGCCGCCGGGGTCGCGGCGGCAAAGGCGACAAGGGTGACAAGGGCGGCAAGACCGCCAAGGGCAAGAAGAAGAGCCGCAACGGCTGCGCGTGCCTGATCGTCGTGCTGGTGTTCGCCGGCGGTATCGGCGGCGTCGGTTACTTCGGCTACCACTTCTACCAGAATCGTTACGGCGCGGCCCCGGACTACGCGGGCAACGGCACGGCCCAGACCGTGACCGTCCAGGTCCCCGAAGGGGCCGGCGGTGCGGCGATCGGCCGTCTGCTGAAGGACGCCGGCGTAGTCAAGAGCGTCGACGCGTTCGTCTCCGCCGCCACCAACAACCCCGACGGGGACAAGATCCAGGCGGGCGCGTACATCCTGAAGAAGGAGATGTCCGCGAAGAGCGCCGTCGCGATGATGCTCGACGGGGACAGCCAGGCCAATGTGCTGGTCAAGCCCGGCGAGCGCAATGTGAAGATCTACGAGTTCATCGACGAGAAACTCGGGCTTTCCGGCGGCACCACGAAGAAGGTCGCCGAAAAGGACTACAAGAGCCTCGGACTGCCCGACTGGGCGAATGACAACAAGAACATCAAGGACCCGCTGGAGGGCTTCCTCTTCCCGGGCACCTATCCCGCGGCCAAGGGCATGAAGCCGGAGGCCGTGCTGAAGACGATGGTCGCCCGCGCGGACGACATGTACGAGAAGTACGACCTCGAGGCGAAGGCCAAGGCGCTCAAGCTGGACAGCCCGCTCCAGGTCGTCACCGTCGCCAGCCTCGTCCAGGCCGAGGGCAAGACCGAGGACGACTACCGCAAGATGGCGGAGGTGGTCTACAACCGCCTCGACCGGACGAATCCCCAGACGTACGGCTTCCTCCAGTTCGACTCGACCTACAACTACCTGAAGGGAGAGAGCAACATCAACATCAGCGAGTCGGAGATCACCAGCAACAAGGACCCGTACAACACGTACACCAACAAGGGTCTGCCGCCCGGTCCCATCGGAAACCCGGGCGAGATCGCGCTCAAGGCGACGCTGAATCCGACCGACGACGGCTGGTACTACTTCGTGGCGACGGACGGTGTGAGCAAGACCGAATTCGCCAAGACGCACGAGGACTTCCAGAAACTCAGGGACAAGTTCAATGAGAGCTCGGGCAACTGAGATCCACCGGGCCGCCGTGCTCGGCAGCCCCATCGCCCACTCCCTCTCCCCGGTGCTGCACCGCGCCGCCTACGAGGCGCTGGGGCTCACCGGGTGGACGTACGACCGCTTCGAGGTCGACGAGGCGGCCCTGCCCGCCTTCGTCGGGGGACTGGGCCCGGAGTGGGCCGGGCTGTCGCTGACCATGCCGCTCAAGCGGGCCGTCATCCCGCTGCTCGACGAGATCAGCGAGACGGCGGCCGCCGTGGACGCGGTCAACACCCTGGTGTTCACCGAGGACGGGCGCCGGGCCGGCGACAACACCGACATCCCCGGCATGGTCGCGGCCCTGCGTGAACACGGTGTCGAGCAGGTCGACTCGGCGGCGATCCTCGGCGCGGGTGCCACCGCGTCCTCGGCGCTCGCCGCGCTGGCCCGGGTGTGCACGGGCGAGATCGTGGCCTATGTCCGCAGCGAGGCCCGCGCCGCCGAGATGCGGCAGTGGGGCGAGCGGCTCGGCGTCGCGATGCGCGTCGCCGACTGGTCCGAGGCGGCCGACGCCCTGCGCTTCCCGCTGGTCGTCGCGACCACCCCGGCCCGGGTGACGGACGCCCTGGCCGCCGCGGTGCCGGAGCGGCCCGCAACCCTCTTCGACGTGCTCTACGAGCCCTGGCCGACCGAGCTGGCCGCCCGCTGGTCCATGTTCGGCGGCGCCGTCGTCAGCGGCCTCGACCTGCTCGTCCACCAGGCGGTGCTCCAGGTGGAACAGATGACCGGGCGGTCCCCGGCGCCGCTGGAGGCCATGCGCAAGGCCGGCGAACACGCGCTCGCCGCCCGGTAGGCGCGCCCGGATGTGACGAGGTCACGTCCGGCTGGTGGACCGGCGGCCGGTTCCGGCGCGCGGACGTGGGAGGATCGAAGAAGGCTGGCCGGAGCCGCGCACCCGGTCCGCCGACGACGTACGCGAGGACGCGCGTAGGCAGTACCGGGGCGCGAGCACTGAGGAGCATCGTTGAGCAGGCTGCGTTGGCTGACCGCGGGGGAGTCCCACGGTCCCGCACTTGTCGCGACGCTGGAGGGCCTTCCCGCCGGCGTGCCGATCACCACGGAGATGGTGGCCGACCATCTCGCGCGGCGGCGGCTCGGCTACGGTCGCGGCGCGCGGATGAAGTTCGAGCGCGACGAGGTCACCTTCCTCGGCGGCGTCCGGCACGGCCTCACGCTCGGTTCCCCGGTGGCGGTCATGGTGGGCAACACCGAGTGGCCCAAGTGGGAGCAGGTCATGGCGGCCGACCCGGTCGACCCGGAGATCCTCGCGGGCCTGGCCCGCAACGCCCCGCTGACCCGCCCGCGTCCCGGCCACGCCGACCTCGCGGGCATGCAGAAGTACGGCTTCGACGAGGCCCGCCCGATCCTGGAGCGCGCCTCGGCGCGGGAGACGGCGGCGCGGGTGGCGCTGGGCGCGGTGGCCCGGTCGTACCTGAAGGAGACGGCCGGGATCGAGATCGTCAGCCACGTCGTCGAGCTGGCCGCCGCCAAGGCGCCCTACGGCGTGTACCCGACCCCCGCCGACGTGGAGAAGCTGGACGCCGACCCGGTGCGCTGCCTGGACGCGGACGCGTCGAAGGCGATGGTCGCGGAGATCGACCAGGCCCACAAGGACGGCGACACCCTCGGCGGGGTCGTCGAGGTGCTGGCCTACGACGTGCCCGTGGGCCTCGGCTCGCACGTGCACTGGGACCGCCGGCTGGACGCCCGGCTCGCGGCCGCCCTGATGGGCATCCAGGCGATCAAGGGCGTCGAGGTCGGCGACGGCTTCGGCCTCGCGCGCGTGCCCGGCTCCAAGGCGCACGACGAGATCGTCACCACCCCCGAGGGCATCCGGCGTTCCTCCGGCCGCTCCGGCGGCACCGAGGGCGGTCTGACCACCGGTGAGCTGCTGCGGGTACGCGCCGCGATGAAGCCGATCGCGACGGTCCCGCGCGCGCTGCAGACGGTGGACGTCGTCACGGGCGAGGCCACCCAGGCACACCACCAGCGCTCCGACGTGTGCGCGGTGCCGGCGGCCGGCATCGTGGCCGAGGCCATGGTGGCGCTGGTCCTCGCGGACGCGGTGGCGGAGAAGTTCGGCGGCGACAGCGTCACCGAGACCCGCCGCAACGTGCGCTCGTACCTCGACAACCTGCACATCCGATGAGCGGGCCGCTGGTCGTCCTCGTCGGGCCCATGGGCGTCGGCAAGTCCACCGTCGGCCGGTTCCTCGCCGAGCGGCTGGGCGTGGGCTACCGGGACACGGACGACGACATCGTCACCGCCCAGGGCCGCAGCATCGCGGAGATCTTCGTCGACGAGGGCGAGGAGACCTTCCGCGCGATCGAGAAGCAGGCCGTGCGCACGGCGCTCGCCGAGCACGACGGCGTCCTGGCGCTGGGCGGCGGCTCGATCCTCGACGCCGACACCCGCGGACTGCTCGCCGACCGGCGCGTGGTCTACCTCTCGATGGACGTCGAGGAGGCCGTCAAGCGCACCGGCCTCAACGCGGCCCGCCCGCTGCTCGCGGTCAACCCGCGCAAGCAGTGGCGCGAGCTGATGGAGGCCCGCCGCAGCCTGTACGAGGGCGTCGCCACCGCCGTGGTGCCGACGGACGGCCGTACGCCCGAAGAGGTCACCCAAGCCGCCCTGGACGCCCTGGAGTTGAAAGAAGCATGAGTAGTGAGTCTGTGACCCGGATCCGGGTCGGCGGCAGCGCGGGCTCCGAGCCGTACGAGGTCCTGATCGGCCGTCAGCTGCTCGGTGAACTCGGCGGCCTCATCGGCGAGAAGGCCAAGCGGGTCGCCGTGATCCACCCCGAGGCCCTCGCCGGCACCGGTGACGCGCTCCGCGCCGACCTGGCCGGGCAGGGCTACGAGGCCGTCGCCATCCAGGTGCCCAACGCGGAGGAGGCCAAGACCGCCGAGGTCGCCGCCTACTGCTGGAAGGCGCTCGGCCAGTCCGGCTTCACCCGCACCGACGTCGTGGTGGGCGTCGGCGGCGGCGCCACCACGGACCTCGCCGGGTTCGTCGCCGCGACCTGGCTGCGCGGGGTGCGCTGGATCGCCGTACCGACGACCGTGCTCGCCATGGTGGACGCGGCCGTCGGCGGCAAGACCGGCATCAACACCGCCGAGGGCAAGAACCTGGTCGGCGCCTTCCACCCGCCGGCCGGCGTCCTGTGCGACCTGGCCGCGCTGGACTCCCTCCCGGTCAACGACTACGTCTCCGGACTCGCGGAGATCATCAAGGCCGGCTTCATCGCCGACCCGGTGATCCTGGACCTGATCGAGTCGGACCCGGAGGCGGCCCGCACCCCGGAGGGACCGCACACCGCGGAGCTCATCGAGCGCTCCATCAAGGTCAAGGCGGACGTGGTGTCCTCGGACCTGAAGGAGGCGGGGCTGCGGGAGGTCCTCAACTACGGCCACACCCTCGCGCACGCCATCGAGAAGAACGAGCGGTACAAGTGGCGGCACGGCGCGGCCGTGTCGGTGGGCATGCACTTTGCCGCCGAACTGGGCCGTCTCGCGGGCCGGCTGGACGACGCGACCGCCGACCGCCACCGCACGGTGCTGGAGTCGGTGGGACTTCCGCTCCACTACCGCCACGACCAGTGGCCCAAGCTCCTGGAGACCATGAAGGTCGACAAGAAGTCGCGGGGCGACCTGCTGCGCTTCATCGTCCTGGACGGGCTGGCCAAGCCGACCGTGCTGGAGGGTCCCGACCCGGCGATCCTGCTCGCCGCGTACGGCGAAGTGGGTCAGTAGGACCACGGGCCGGCCCGGTACGTCCCGCGCGTTCCCTTCCGCCCGATTCACCCTCCACAGCGGGCACTTCGAACCACCCCCGGCCGTTCACCAAAGGACGGGCGGGGGCGGTACCGTTCAGTAGCGAGCACAGGGGATCACTCCCCGACCACCAGCGCCCATCGCCAGTACGAGACGGAGTGGCACCGGATGCAGCACGCAGTGGGTTCTCCGCTGCCACCGCCCCATCAGCCGGGGCACGGTCCGGCCGTCGGCGGGTCACCGGGTGCGGGACACCCCGGCCCGCACCAACCGGGGTACCTCGGGGCTCCCTCGGGACCTGCCGCACCCAGCCCGCAGCCCGCCGTGCCCCCCATGCCGCCGCCCCCGGCCCCGCAGCACGCCCCCGCCCAGCCCGGCACGGCCCCGCCCGGCACCGATGTCTCCGGCCATGTGCGGCTGCCACCCGGCGGCCCCGTGGCCATGCCCAGCGTGCCCCCGGCCCCCACCGCGCCCGACCCGGCGAGCACCACCCTCGCCGTGCTGCTGATCGGCCCCGCGGGCGCCGGAAAGACCAGCGTCGCCAAGTACTGGGCCGACCACCGCAGGGTGCCCACCGCCCATGTCAGCCTCGACGACGTACGCGAATGGGTCCGCTCGGGTTTCGCCGATCCCCAGGCCGGGTGGAACGACCACTCGGAGGCCCAGTACCGCCTGGCCCGCCGCACCTGCGGCTTCGCCGCGCGCAATTTCCTCGCCAACGGCATCTCGTGCATCCTCGACGACGCGATCTTCCCCGACCGCCCGGTCGTGGGCCTCGGCGGCTGGAAACGCCACGTGGGCCCCGGCCTGCTCCCGGTCGTCCTCCTCCCCGGCCTGGAGGTCGTCCTGGAACGCAACGCGGAACGCACGGGCAACCGCCGCCTCACCGACGAGGAGGTGGCCCGCATCCACGGCCGGATGGCCGGCTGGTACGGATCCGGCCTCCCGATCATCGACAACTCCCAACTGGACGTCCCGACGACGGCGAGGCTCCTGGACGACGTCCTCGCGAGGGCCATCGCCAGCCCCCCGAAGTGGTAGCGGACTTTCCGGGCACCACCCGCACGACGCCCCACTCGGCCCCTCCCAACCGGCACGATCCGGTCACCGCTCCTAGGCTCGACTCATGTCAGAGGTGTACCGGACCCGTCGCGCGCGACTGAGGGAACGCTGCAGTTCCAGCGGAGGCGCAGCCGCACTCGTCTCCAGCCCCGCCAACGTGAGGTATCTCGCAGGCGCGGCCCCGCACGGCGCCGTCCTGCTCCTGGGCAGGCAGGACGATCTCCTCGTCTGCCCGGGCCCGTCGGACGACCGTCCCACCGAGGGCCGGCCGGACGACAGCCTGCGGGTGCACGCCCTGCCGCGGGCCGGCGGCGACCCCGCCGTCGCCGCCGCCGACCTCCTGACGGCCCAGGACGGCGGCCTGCTCGCGGTGGAGGAACACCACCTCACCGTCGCCCGGCACCGGGAGATCCGCTCGGTCGCCCCCCGCCTGCGCCTGACCGACCTGGGCGGCGCGGTGGAACAACTCCGGGTCGTGAAGGACGAGGAGGAGATCTCCTGCCTCCGGATCGGTGCCGAGATCACCGACCAGGCCCTCGGTGAACTGCTGGAGTCCATCCTCGTCGGCCGGACCGAACGCCACCTCGCCCTCGAACTGGAACGGCGGCTGGTCGACCACGGCGCCGACGGCCCGGCCTTCGCCACCTCCGTGGCCACCGGCCCGAACTCCGGCCGGCGCGGCCACCGCCCCACCGACCGGCGGGTCGAGGAGGGCGACTTCCTCTCCGTCTGCCTGGGCGCCGCGTACCGCGGCTACCGCTGCGAGATCGGCCGCACCTTCGTCATCGGCACGTCCCCCGCCGACTGGCAGATCGAGCTGTACGACCTCGTCTTCGCCGCTCAGCGCGCCGGACGCGAGTCCCTGGTGCCCGGCGCCGCCTGCCGGGACGTGGACCGCGCGGCCCGCCAGGTACTGGACTCAGCGGGGTACGCACAGGGCCTCCCGGCACTGACGGGGCACGGGGTCGGACTCGAAATCGACGAGGACCCGCAGTTGGCTCCCGCGGCCATGGGTAAACTGGACGTCTGCGTGCCGGTCACCGTCGAACCGGGGGTCCACCTCCCGGCCCGGGGCGGTGTCCGGATCGATGACACGCTCGTCGTACGCCCCGAGGCGGACGGCGGACCCGAGCTACTCACCATCACGACCAAGGAGCTGCTCGCACTATAGGCAAGGTGCGTGCCCCCGGGGTCGTCCACGTCAGTCCAGGAGATTCCGCAACCGTGGCTTCCACGAACGACCTCAAGAACGGCCTGGTGCTCAAGCTCGAAGGCGGCCAGCTCTGGTCCGTCGTCGAGTTCCAGCACGTCAAGCCCGGCAAGGGCCCGGCCTTCGTGCGCACCAAGCTCAAGAACGTGCTGTCCGGCAAGGTGGTCGACAAGACCTTCAACGCCGGCGTCAAGGTCGAGACGGCCACTGTCGACAAGCGCGACATGCAGTTCTCGTACATGGACGGCGAGTACTTCGTCTTCATGGACATGGAGACCTACGACCAGCTCATGGTCGACCGCAAGGCCGTCGGCGACGCCGCCAACTTCCTGATCGAGGGCTTCACGGCCACCGTCGCGCAGCACGAGGGCGAAGTGCTCTTCGTCGAGCTGCCCGCGGCCGTCGAACTCGTCGTCCAGGAGACCGAGCCGGGCCTGCAGGGCGACCGTTCCACCGGCGGGACCAAGCCCGCCACGCTGGAGACCGGTCACCAGATCCAGGTCCCGCTCTTCATCACCACCGGTGAGAAGATCAAGGTCGACACCCGCACCAGCGACTACCTCGGCCGGGTGAACGGCTAACCGTGGCTGCTCGCAACACGGCCCGCAAGCGCGCCTTCCAGATCCTCTTCGAGGGTGACCAGCGCGGAGCGGACGTCCTGACGGTCCTCGCGGACTGGATCCGGCTCTCCCGGGCCGACACCCGGCAGCCGCCGGTGAGCGAGTACACGATGCAGCTGGTCGAGGGCTACGCCGAACACGCGAAGCGGATCGACGAACTGCTGGCCCAGTACTCCGTCGGCTGGACGCTGGACAGGATGCCCGTCGTCGACCGCAACATCCTGCGGCTCGGCACCCACGAGCTGATCTGGGTCGACGAGACCCCGGACGCCGTCGTCATCGACGAGATGGTGCAGCTGGCGAAGGAGTTCTCCACGGACGACTCCCCGGCGTTCGTCAACGGCCTGCTCGCCCGGCTCAAGGACCTCAAGCCGTCCCTCCGCCGGGACGAGGCCTGAGCGCTACGACACAAACGCCGGAGGGCCCGCAGCGGTGACGCTGCGGGCCCTCCGGCGTCCAGGGCCTGTCCGGCGGACCAAGTCGGAGGAAAGCAGCGGTGACTGATCAATGCAGGTGAGCAGGGCGTCGACGCGGAGCGTGGGCGACTGACGCCAACGCCGCTGGGGGTCCCCCACGCCTTCAAGGCAGTGGGGGAGGGCGTGCCAGGCCCCGCGTCTCCGGCATGATCCGTCGGACGGGCCCTACTGGCCCGTCCCCGCGGGCAGCTCCTCGGCCGGCGCACCGAGCAGGGCCGGCCGGGCCAGCGCAGGCAGGTCGATCGTGTGCAGTCGCGGCGGCAGGTCCGCCCGGCTGCGCAGCAGCTTCAGCTTCCGCAACGAGGCAGCGACGATGACCTCCGCCCGCACGGCGGCGCCGGCCGGTGCCCGCACCACGACGGCGAGGAGGACATCGCCCCTGAGCGGGTGACCGGGGACCTCGCGCAGCAGCCACTCGGGATCGCCGCTGCCCAGGCCGTACGCGGTGATGTACTGCTCCTCCTGCGAGCCGTCCGTCGCGTACTCGACGGAGGGCTCGACGAAGCCGAGCGGCACCGACAGGGCGAACCGCAGGCTGTTCCCGCTCGCGGCGCTCGCCGTGTCCGGGGACAGCGCCAGGGCCACCGGCTGCGGCCCTTCGCCCGGAGCACTGAGCCGGATCCCGATCCGGGCGTCCTTGAACGGCGCGTCGTCGCCGTCCGCACCGGGGCGGAAGGTGCAGACGAACGCCACCACGAAGTAGTCGTCGTCGGGTGACGCGGAGGCCAGCAGGGCCGGATTCACCTTGAGCTCCGACAACTGGTCGAGGGTCAGCCGGGTGACGTAGGGCTCGGTGACGGTCAGCCGGCGGCCGATGCGCTCCTCGGTGGTGTTGCCCTGGAGCGTCGCGGGGACGACCAGGTCGACGTCGTGTCCGGTGAGCGGGGGCACGATGAGGGGCATCAGGCGTTCCTTTCGTCCGAGCGGTTCCAGCCGCCGTGGTAGGTGAAGGTGCCCCAGTCGCGGTACTGGGGGAAACGGCTCCGAGTGACGGTCTGGGCGTGCCGGAAGGCGCGCAGGGTGTCGTCGTGCTCCGCGAGGTGTCGGTGCAGCTCGCCGAAGAAGTGGGTGGCCGCCTCCGTCCGCACCGGCCACAGACAACCCACCACCGCGCGGGCCCCCGCCAGCAGGAACGCGGCCGGCAGGCCCCGGAGATTGTCCGCGAGGTCGAATCTGCCGAGTCCCGACTCGCAGGCGCTGAGAGTCACCAGGTCCACGCCCCGCAGATCGGCGGTGAGCACGTCATGGCCGAACAGCCGCCCGTCCTCGCCCTCCCGCGGCGGATTGAGGTAGAGGCACTGGAACCAGGAGGCCTCCTGGCTGTGCGCCCCGTGCGCCGCCACATGGAGGTAGCGGGCGCCCTCGGCGTGGGCCAGCAGGGCGGCCGGCGTCGCGTCGGCGCCGGTCAGCGACACCCCGCCGGCCAGCGCGGCGACGGTCGTGGCGTGCTCGTCGAGCGCCGGCTCCGGGGACAGGCCCCAGGGGGTGCCGCCCATCGAGGCCCCGAGGGAGACGAGCCCCTCGCCGCTGCGCGGCCGAACCTCCTCGGGGCCGGTGACACAGACCGGACTGGGCACGGTGGTGACCGTCCAGTCGTCGGCCAGGGGACGCCCGTCGAGGTGCAGCAGGGGGAACGGCAGGAAGTGGAGGGGGCCGTTGGCCCAGAAGCACAGATGGCGTTTGCCCTCGGCGTGCAACCGCGTCATGACCTCCGGCAGGCGGCCGAGCAGCCTGGGGGAGTCGAGGTTCTCCTCGGCGTCGCGGGCCACCGCACGGTGCAGGGGATCCGTCCGTACGGCGGTTCGGACCTCCGCCACCTCGAGCGCCAAGGGGTGCATCGACTGGCGGTAGCCGTCCTTGCTCAGCTGGACCACTCCGCCGGGCATACCGCCGTACGGCAGGACGCGCACGTCCTGGATGCCCTCACTGGTGATCGTCATCAGATGCAGGGCGGCGGCGGGCTTCCCGTCGGGTCCGGCGGCCTCCATCCGGCTCGGCTGCTGTCCGATCCACAGGGAGATCAGCACGGTGTCGGAAGGCAGCGCCGCGACGATGTCCTCCAGCTCCGGGTGCCGGGAGGACTCGGCCGTCCCGCCCCGCGCGTACAGCCGGCGGGAGAGCTGGCGGTCGAAGGAGCGCCGGAGGTTGCCGAGCATTTCGTCCTCGGCCGTGCCGGACGTGAGTTCCTGGGGACCGGCGTAGCAGAGCATTTCGAGGTCCTCGCCGATGTCGTCGAGGCGCGGTGCGGCGGCCATGCCCCGTTGCGCCTCCAGTCCGGCGATGCGGTCACGAAGCCGTACGAGGACCTCGACCTGCTCCCGGGGGCCGGGACGCGCCAGGGCGCGGGAGAAGTCGAGTCCCTTGGCGGCCGTGTGGAGCATCAGCAGCGCGGCGGTCGCGGACGGTCCCTCACGGGTCAGCGCCCCGAGTCTCTGCGCGGCCGTGACGAGGGCGAAGGCCGACTCCTCGAACAGCCCGGCGTTCAGCCGTGGGGCCACCGACGCGCGGAGCAGCACGGCCGCGAGCATGCCGTCGGCATCCGTGTCGCTGCCTGCCGCGCAGTCCACCATCAGTTCGAGCTCGCGCAGGGCCAGATCCAGCAGGCCGAGGTTCGCGTAGTGGCCCGCGGCCGTGGAGTGCCGGCCGATCGCCTCCCGGAAGTCGCCGGTCCCGCGGCAGTCGGCGGCGGTGGCCGCGGAGGCGCCGCCCAGCAGCTGCATGACCGCCGCCGCCACCTCCGGTGCCGGGTCCTGCAGAAAGCCCGACACCTGGTCCAGCAGGGTGCACACGGCCCGGGCACGTCCACGCTCGCAGAGATGGGCGGCCAGATGCAGCGCGGGGGCCGTCGCGGGCTCGGACGGGACGATCATCCCGGCCAGCGCCGACTCGAGATCGCCCACGGCGGTGTCCCGGTCGGGGCAGGGGGTGTCGTCGCCGGGCAGCACATGCAGATGGCTCTGCCAGGTCTCCCGGCGCAGCTCCGGCTCCTCCACTTCGGGAAGCTCCGCGTACACGGCGGCGACGAGCGCACGCAGCTGCTCGCGCCGGCCCGTCTCCCGCAGCAGGCACAGCGCCTGGTCCACGACCGCCCCGGTCTCCCGCTCGCCGTACCTCTCCACCATGTCGGTCAGGCTCATGGGCAGAAGCTCGAGGAGTGTCGCCGGAGGCGGCTCGCCGTCGTAGTGGGCGAGCACGCGGCGCAGTCGGATCGCGGTCACGGGATCGCGCTCGGGGTCGATCAGCCCGGCGGCGGCGCGGCTGTTCGCCAGCCAGGCGTCCGTCAGCCAGTCCTTCGCGGCGGGGTCGTTGTCCAGGATGGCCAGGGCCTCGTTCACGGCGCTGAGGCAGCGGGCGCGCAGGTGGCCCTGGCTCAGGCCCACCGACCCGTACAGATAGGGCAGTGCGTCCAGGGCGGCGTCGACCGGGTGCGGGAGGGCGTCGAGCGCGTCGCCGTCGTCGGTGTCGTCACCGGGCTGGGTGGTGTAGAGGCGGTTGCGCAGCAGAGCGCGGACCTGCCGGTCCTGGAGATGGCCCGGGCCTTCCAGCGGCGGCCGCCCGATGTGCGGATGGACGCGGAGGATGCCGGCCGCGAACATGGTTTCGGCCAGTTCGTCGAGATCGCCGGCCCGGCGCAGCGTCTCGATCTGCTCGTCCGCGACGGCGCAGGCCAGGCGCAGGCGGGCGCCGCTCGGGCGCTCGATCAGATCGAGCCGGACCGACTCCACCAGAAGATCGGCCGCGAGCCACCAGGGCGAGGTGGTGCCGCGCCCCCACCGGACGTCGGAGGCCGCCAGTGCCAGCCGCGCCAGGAGATAGCCGGTGGAGGGTATGCCCCTCCGGACGTACTGGAAACTGAGGCCCACCAGCGACCGGGCCTCGTCCTCGGTCAGCGCCCACTCGGGAGACCGCACGTGCTGCTCCGCGGCCTCCTCGCTCAGATGACCGGCGTGAATGTCCCGCACGAGATCGACGACGGCGTCGACCCCCTCGCTCCCCTGGTCACGTACCGCCATGACCGCCCCCCGTTCCGTGAACTTTGCAGCCAGGGGGATCGTGGCACAAGAGGCTGTCCGCGAGGACGGGATCTGCGAGGATGAGAGAACCACAAAGGCCCTTGGCGCGGCACCGGATGGCACCGCCCCAAGGGCTGTGACGTTTCTGCGGGGCGTGCCCCCGGGGCTCAGCTCTCCTCGTGGGAGACCGCGCGGCGCGCGTCCGCGTCCAGCACGCCCCAGCTGATCAGCTGCTCGGTGAGGACCGAGGGCGACTGGTCGTAGATGACGGCGAGCGTGCGCAGGTCGTCCTGGCGGATCGACAGCACCTTGCCGTTGTAGTCACCGCGCTGGGACTGGATCGTCGCCGCGTAGCGCTGCAGGGGGCCGGCCTTCTCGACCGGCACGTGGGCCAGCCGCTCCAGGTCGAGGACCAGCTTCGGCGGGGGCTCGGCCGCCCCGCCCGGCGTGGTGCCCGGCAGCAGTTCCTGCACGGGGACGCCGTAGAAATCCGCCAGCTCGGCAAGGCGCTGTACGGTCACGGCGCGGTCGCCGCGCTCGTACGAACCGACCACGACGGCCTTCCAGCGTCCCTGGGACTTCTCCTCGACACCGTGGAGGGAAAGGCCCTGCTGGGTGCGGATCGCCCGGAGCTTGGCCCCGAGCTGTTTGGCGTATTCGCTGGACATATAGCTCCCCGGCACTGGGTCGACGCGGTCGGCTCTGGTTCCGGACCGCGCGGCTGGTAACTCATTGTGAGGTTACGCAGCGTGATTCTTCTGCGTCAAGCCGAATGGTCCACACCGACTCTTCCGTGGTAGCGATGGCCGATTACGCCAAGGGGGTGATCCGGGACCTCTCGGGCGGCTGCTACGGTGGATGGCGCAAACCCGACGTCCTTTAAGGTCCGTCCCGTGAGGCGGAGAAGGAGGTCCCTTTTTCATGGACTCCCAAGCATCCGATGCGCGGCCCGTTCTCGAAGGCCCCGACATCGCGCGGGTACTGACCCGCATCGCCCACGAGATCGTCGAACGTGCCAAGGGCGCCGACGACGTGGTGCTCCTCGGCATCCCCACCCGCGGCGTATTCCTCGCCCAGCGGCTCGCAGCCAAGCTCGAGCAGGTCACCGACCGCAAGATCCCGGTCGGCTCCCTCGACATCACCATGTACCGAGACGACCTGCGCATGCACCCGCCGCGTGCGCTGGCCCGCACCGAGATCCCCGGTGACGGCCTCGACGGCAAGCTGGTCGTCCTCGTCGACGACGTGCTCTTCTCCGGCCGCACCATCCGTGCCGCCCTCGACGCCCTGAACGACATCGGGCGCCCGCGCGCGGTCCAGCTCGCGGTCCTCGTCGACCGCGGCCACCGCGAACTGCCCATCCGCGCCGACTACGTCGGCAAGAACCTCCCCACGTCGCTGCGGGAGACGGTCAAGGTCCTGCTCGCCGAGGAGGACGGTCGCGACACCGTGCTGCTCGGTGTGAAGCAGCCCCAGTAGCGGACGGAGCGTGCCCGCCGCCCCGGCGCGCCCTCGCCTGCCCGGAATCTCCCTGATACCTGAACTGCCTTACGGAGCCTGACAGATGCAGCGTCATCTCATCTCGGCCGCCGACCTCACCCGCGACGACGCCGTCCTGATCCTCGACACCGCCGAGGAGATGGCCCGGGTCGCCGACCGGCCCATCAAGAAACTGCCGACCCTGCGCGGCCGCACGATCGTCAACCTCTTCTTCGAGGACTCCACGCGCACGCGTATCTCGTTCGAAGCCGCCGAGAAGCGTCTCTCCGCGGACGTCATCAACTTCTCCGCCAAGGGTTCCAGCGTCTCCAAGGGCGAGTCGCTGAA
Organism: Streptomyces sp. NPDC002588; assembly: GCF_040295925.1. NCBI lineage: Bacteria > Bacillati > Actinomycetota > Actinomycetes > Kitasatosporales > Streptomycetaceae > Streptomyces > Streptomyces sp. NPDC002588. Next base: position 109,976 of record NZ_JBEOWF010000017.1, on the reverse strand, counting down.
GGACACCGCGCAGACGCTGGAGGCCATGGGCGTCGACGCCGTCGTCATCCGGCACGGCGCCTCCGGAGCCCCCTATCGCCTGGCCAACTCGGGCTGGATCGACGCGGCCGTCGTCAACGCGGGCGACGGCACCCACCAGCACCCCACACAGGCGCTGCTCGACGCCTTCACCATGCGCCGCCGACTGGTCGGCCGGGACGCCGGGATCGGCCGGGACCTGGCCGGCAAGCGGATCACCGTCGTCGGCGACGTCCTGCACAGCCGGGTCGCCCGCTCCAACGTCGACCTGCTGCACACCCTCGGCGCCGAGGTCACCCTCGTCGCCCCGCCCACCCTGATCCCGGTCGGCGTCGAGACCTGGCCCTGCGAGGTGTCGTACGACCTCGACAGCACGCTGCCCAAGTCCGACGCCGTGATGATGCTGCGCGTGCAGCGCGAACGGATGAACGCCGCGTTCTTCCCGACCGAGCGCGAGTACTCGCGGCGCTACGGCCTCGACGGCGACCGCATGGCGCGGATGCCCGAGCACGCCATCGTGATGCACCCCGGCCCGATGGTCCGCGGCATGGAGATCACCGCCGAGGTCGCCGACTCCGACCGCTGCACCGTCGTCGAACAGGTCGCCAACGGCGTGTCGATCCGGATGGCCGTTCTCTATCTGCTCCTCGGGGGCAACGAACCCGCCATCTCCCACACCCGTATCGAGGAGAAGTAGGACACATGAGCAAGATCCTGATCCGTGGTGCGAAGGTGCTCGGCGGGGACCCGCAGGACGTCCTGATCGACGGTTCGGTCATCGAGGCCGTCGGGACCGGGCTCCCGGACGACGGCGCCGAGATCGTCGAGGCCGCCGGCAAGGTGCTGCTGCCCGGGCTCGTCGACCTGCACACCCATCTGCGCGAGCCGGGCCGCGAGGACTCCGAGACGGTCCTGACCGGTACGCGGGCCGCCGCGAGCGGCGGCTACACCGCCGTGTTCGCCATGGCCAACACCTTCCCCGTCGCCGACACCGCCGGGGTCGTCGAGCAGGTCTACCGGCTCGGCCAGGACCACGGCTACTGCGACGTGCAGCCGATCGGCGCCGTCACCGTCGGTCTGGAGGGCAGGAAGCTCGCGGAACTCGGCGCCATGCACGAGTCGGCGGCCGGGGTCACCGTCTTCTCCGACGACGGCAAGTGCGTCGACGACGCGGTGATCATGCGCCGCGCCCTCGAGTACGTGAAGGCCTTCGGCGGGGTCGTCGCCCAGCACGCCCAGGAGCCGCGGCTGACCGAGGGCGCCCAGATGAACGAGGGCGTCGTCTCCGCCGAACTGGGGCTCGGGGGCTGGCCCGCGGTGGCCGAAGAATCGATCATCGCCCGGGATGTCCTGCTCGCCGAGCACGTCGGCTCCCGCGTCCACATCTGCCACCTCTCCACCGCCGGGTCCGTCGAGATCGTCCGCTGGGCCAAGTCCCGCGGCATCGACGTCACCGCCGAGGTCACCCCGCACCACCTGCTCCTCACCGACGAGCTGGTCCGCACGTACGACCCGGTCTACAAGGTGAACCCGCCGCTGCGCACCGAGCGTGACGTGCTCGCTCTGCGCGAGGCGCTCGCCGACGGCACGATCGACATCGTCGCCACGGACCACGCCCCGCACCCGCACGAGGACAAGGACTGCGAGTGGGCCGCCGCCGCCATGGGCATGGTCGGCCTGGAGACCGCGTTGTCGGTGGTCCAGGAGACGATGGTGGAGACGGGCCTGCTCGACTGGACCGGGGTCGCCGACCGCATGTCCTTCAAGCCCGCCGAGATCGGCCGGGCGCAGGGGCACGGGCGTCCCGTCTCGGCTGGTGAGCCCGCCAACCTCACGCTCGTCGACACGGCATACCGTGGGTCCGTGGACCCCGCGGGCTTCGCCTCGCGCAGCCGGAACACCCCGTACGAGGGGCGTGAGCTGCCGGGCCGTGTGACGCACACGTGGCTCAGGGGCAAGGCCACGCTCGTCGACGGGAAACTCACGTGACATCTGCAGCACTACTGCTCGCGGCCGGGAAACAATCGGCCCAAGTGACCGACTGGGCCGCGCGCGTCGGCTGGGTGGCCGGCCTCGGCCTGTTCGTCGCACTCGTCTACTGGCTGATGCGCGAGGGCTGGAAGTGGCGCGGCACGCTCCAGGGAGACATCCCCGAGCTGCCCGCCGCGCCGGACGACCCCGGCCCGGTGAAACTGAGCATGAGCGGCCGCTACCACGGGTCCACCACCGCCGGGCAGTGGCTCGACCGCATCGTGGCGCACGGCCTCGGCACCCGCAGCCGGGTCGAGCTGACGCTCACCGACGCGGGACTGGACGTCGTACGGCCCGGCGCGACCGACTTCTTCGTCCCGGCCGCCGCACTGCGCGAGGCACTGCTCGGCAAGGGCATCGCCGGCAAGGTCCTCACCGAGGGCGGACTGCTCGTGGTGACCTGGGCGCACGGCGACAAGCTGATCGACTCCGGTTTCCGGTCCGACCACGCGGCCGAGCACACCGAGTGGGTCGAGACCATCAATTCCATGATCAAGAACAACACGACGGAAGGCGCCGAACGATGACGACCTCCACTAGGGGAGCCGCCAGGGTTCCCGCGGTACTCGTCCTGGAGGACGGCCGCACGTTCCGCGGCCGGGCCTACGGGGCCGTGGGGGAGACCTTCGGCGAAGCGGTGTTCTCCACCGGGATGACCGGCTACCAGGAGACCCTGACCGACCCGTCGTACGACCGCCAGATCGTCGTCGCGACAGCCCCCCAGATCGGCAACACCGGCTGGAACGACGAGGACGACGAGTCCAGCCGCATCTGGGTCTCCGGCTACGTCGTGCGCGACCCCGCGCGCGTGCCGTCCAACTGGCGAGCCAAGCGCTCCCTGGACGACGCGCTGGTCGAGCAGGAGATCGTCGGGATCTCCGGCATCGACACCCGCGCCCTCACCCGCCACCTGCGCGAGCGCGGCTCCATGCGGGCCGGCATCTTCTCCGGCGAGGCGATCGGCTCGGAGGCCGAACTCGTCGCGCGCGTGCAGTCCCAGCCGCACATGAAGGGCGCGAGCCTCTACGAGGAGGTCGCCACCAAGGAGGCCTACGTCGTCCCCGCGGTCGGCGAGAAGAGGTTCACGGTCGCGGCCGTCGACCTCGGCATCAAGGGCATGACCCCGCACCGCATGGCCGAGCGCGGCATCGAGGTGCACGTCCTCCCGGCCACGGCCACGGAGGAGGACCTCTACGCGGTCGCCCCCGACGGGGTCTTCTTCTCCAACGGCCCCGGCGACCCGGCCACCGCCGACGGCCCGGTCGCCCTCATGACCGCCGTGCTGAAGCGGAGGACGCCGCTGTTCGGCATCTGCTTCGGCAACCAGATCCTCGGCCGCGCCCTCGGCTTCGGCACCTACAAGCTGAAGTACGGCCACCGGGGCATCAACCAGCCGGTCCAGGACCGTACGACCGGCAAGGTCGAGGTCACCGCACACAACCACGGCTTCGCCGTGGACGCGCCGCTCGACCGGGTCAGCGAGACGCCCTTCGGCCGCGCCGAGGTGTCCCACGTCTGTCTGAACGACGACGTCGTGGAGGGGCTGCGGCTGATCGACCAGCCGGCCTTCTCCGTCCAGTACCACCCCGAAGCGGCAGCCGGCCCGCACGACGCCGCCTACCTGTTCGACCGCTTCGTATCCCTGATGGAGGGCCAGCGTGCCTAAGCGCACCGATATCCAGTCCGTCCTGGTCATCGGCTCCGGCCCGATCGTCATCGGCCAGGCCGCCGAGTTCGACTACTCCGGCACACAGGCGTGCCGGATCCTGCGGGCCGAGGGCCTGCGCGTCGTCCTGGTCAACTCCAACCCTGCGACGATCATGACCGACCCGGAGATCGCCGACGCCACCTACGTCGAGCCGATCACCCCCGAGTTCGTCGAGAAGATCATCGCCAAGGAGCGCCCCGACGCGCTGCTGCCCACCCTTGGCGGTCAGACGGCCCTCAACACGGCCATCTCGCTGCACGAGAACGGCGTCCTGGAGAAGTACGGCGTCGAGCTGATCGGCGCCAATGTGGCGGCGATCCACAAGGGCGAGGACCGCGACCAGTTCAAGGCGGTCGTGGAGGAGGTCCGCCGCAAGATCGGGCACGGTGAGTCCGCCCGGTCCGTGATCTGCCACACCATGGACGAGGTCGTCGCCGGCGTGGACACGCTCGGCGGCTACCCGGTCGTCGTCCGCCCGTCCTTCACGATGGGCGGCGCCGGGTCCGGCTTCGCCCACGACGAGGAGGAGCTGCGCCGCATCGCAGGCCAGGGCCTCACCCTCTCGCCGACCACCGAGGTGCTCCTCGAGGAGTCCATCCTCGGCTGGAAGGAGTACGAGCTGGAGCTGATGCGCGACAAGCACGACAACGTCGTGGTCGTCTGCTCCATCGAGAACTTCGACCCCATGGGCGTGCACACCGGCGACTCGATCACGGTCGCGCCCGCGATGACCCTGACCGACCGCGAGTACCAGATCCTGCGCGACATCGGCATCGCCGTCATCCGCGAGGTCGGCGTCGACACCGGCGGCTGCAACATCCAGTTCGCGGTGAACCCCGAGGACGGTCGCGTGATCGTCATCGAGATGAACCCGCGCGTGTCGCGGTCCTCGGCCCTCGCCTCCAAGGCCACCGGCTTCCCGATCGCCAAGATCGCGGCCAAGCTCGCCGTCGGCTACACCCTCGACGAGATCCCGAACGACATCACACAGGAGACCCCGGCCTCCTTCGAGCCGACGCTCGACTACGTGGTCGTGAAGGCCCCGCGGTTCGCCTTCGAGAAGTTCCCGAGCGCCGACTCCACCCTCACCACCACCATGAAGTCGGTGGGTGAGGCCATGGCCATCGGCCGCAACTTCACCGAGGCCTTCCAGAAGACGCTGCGCTCGCTCGAGAAGAAGGGCAGCCAGTTCACCTTCGTCGGCGAGCCGGGCGACAAGGACGAGCTGCTGCGCGAGGCCGTGCGTCCCACCGACGGCCGGATCAACACCGTCATGCAGGCCGTCCGCGCGGGCGCCACGCCCGAGGAGGTCTTCGAGTACACGAAGATCGACCCCTGGTTCGTCGACCAGCTCTTCCTGATCAAGGAGCTCGCGGACGAGCTGGCCGCCGCCGACCGACTGGACGCCGACCTGCTCGCCGAGGCCAAGCGGCACGGCTTCTCCGACCAGCAGATCGGCGAGATCCGCGGCCTGCGCGAGGACGTCGTGCGCGAGGTGCGCCACGCGCTGGGGGTCCGCCCCGTCTTCAAGACGGTCGACACCTGCGCCGCCGAGTTCGCCGCGAGGACGCCGTACTTCTACTCCTCCTACGACGAGGAGAGCGAGGTCGCGCCCCGCGAGAAGCCCGCGGTGATCATCCTGGGCTCGGGCCCGAACCGCATCGGCCAGGGCATCGAGTTCGACTACTCCTGCGTCCACGCGTCCTTCGCGCTGTCCGACGCCGGGTACGAGACGGTGATGGTCAACTGCAACCCGGAGACCGTCTCCACGGACTACGACACCTCCGACCGCCTGTACTTCGAGCCGCTGACGCTCGAGGACGTGCTGGAGATCGTCCACGCGGAGGCGCAGGCCGGCCCGATCGCCGGTGTCGTCGTCCAGCTCGGCGGCCAGACCCCGCTGGGTCTCGCGCAGGCCCTGAAGGACAACGGCGTGCCGATCGTCGGCACCTCTCCCGAGGCCATCCACGCGGCCGAGGACCGGGGCGCCTTCGGGCGGGTCCTCGCCGAGGCGGGCCTGCCCGCCCCGAAGCACGGCACGGCCACCACCTTCGCCGAGGCCAAGGCCATCGCCGACGAGATCGGCTACCCGGTGCTGGTCCGTCCCTCCTACGTTCTCGGCGGCCGGGGCATGGAGATCGTCTACGACGAGACCCGCCTGTCGTCCTACATCGCCGAGTCCACCGAGATCAGCCCCACCCGGCCGGTCCTGGTCGACCGGTTCCTCGACGACGCCATCGAGATCGACGTCGACGCGCTGTACGACGGCGAGGAGCTGTACCTCGGCGGTGTGATGGAGCACATCGAGGAGGCCGGCATCCACTCCGGCGACTCGGCCTGCGCCCTGCCCCCGATCACCCTCGGCGGCTTCGACATCAAGCGCCTGCGCGCCTCCACCGAGGCCATCGCGAAGGGCGTCGGCGTCCGGGGCCTGATCAACATCCAGTTCGCCATGGCCGGGGACATCCTCTACGTCCTGGAGGCCAACCCGCGCGCGTCCCGTACGGTCCCCTTCACCTCGAAGGCGACCGCGGTACCGCTGGCCAAGGCCGCCGCCCGGATCTCGCTGGGCGCGAGCATCGCCGAACTGCGCGCCGAGGGCCTCCTCCCGGCGACCGGGGACGGCGGTGAACTGCCGCTGGACGCGCCGATCTCCGTCAAGGAGGCCGTGATGCCGTGGACCCGCTTCCGGGACACCTCCGGCCGCGGCGTCGACACCGTCCTGGGCCCGGAGATGCGCTCCACCGGCGAGGTCATGGGCATCGACTCGGTCTTCGGCACGGCCTACGCCAAGTCGCAGGCCGGCGCCTACGGCCCGCTGCCCACCAAGGGCCGCGCGTTCATCTCGGTCGCCAACCGCGACAAGCGGTCGATGATCTTCCCGGCGCGCGAACTGGTCGCCCACGGCTTCGAACTGCTCGCCACCTCCGGCACCGCCGAGGTCCTCAAGCGCAACGGCATCAACGCCACCGTCGTGCGCAAGCAGTCCGAGGGCACCGGTCCGAACGGCGAGAAGACCATCGTCCAGCACATCCACGACGGCGAGGTCGACCTCATCGTCAACACCCCGTACGGCACCGGCGGCCGCCTCGACGGCTACGAGATCCGTACGGCGGCCGTGGCGCGGTCCGTGCCGTGCCTGACGACCGTCCAGGCGCTCGCCGCCGCCGTCCAGGGCATCGACGCCCTCAACCACGGCGACGTGGGGGTCCGTTCGCTCCAGGAACACGCACAGCATCTGACCGCGGCCCGCGACTAGCAGCCCGGAGGGGGACACCGGAAACGGTGTCCCCCTCTGCACGAGGGAACCATGTACAAGTTCGTCTTCAGTCTCGTCTTCAAACGGATGGACCCGGAGCAGGCCCACCACCTGGCCTTCCGCTGGATCCGGCTCGCCGTCCGCATCCCCGTGCTGCGCACCTTCGTCGCGGCCGCCCTGGCCCCCCGCCACAAGGAACTGCGCACCGAGGCCCTGGGCCTGCGGATGCACGGCCCCTTCGGGCTCGCCGCCGGCTTCGACAAGAACGCGGTAGCGATCGACGGCATGGCGATGCTGGGCTTCGACCACGTCGAGATCGGCACGGTCACCGGGGAGCCGCAGCCCGGCAACCCCGGGAAGCGGCTCTTCCGGCTCGTGAAGGACCGGGCGCTCATCAACCGCATGGGCTTCAACAACGAGGGCTCGCTGGCCGTCGCCGCGCGCCTGGCCTCCCGTACCCCGGTGTTCCGGACGGTCGTGGGCGTCAACATCGGCAAGACCAAGGCCGTACCGGAGAAGGAGGCGGTCGGCGACTACGTGAAGTCGGCCGAGCGGCTCGCGCCGTACGCCGACTACCTGGTCGTGAACGTGTCCTCGCCGAACACGCCGGGCCTGCGCGACCTGCAGGCCACCGAGGCGCTGCGGCCGCTGCTGAGCGCCGTGCGGGAGGCCGCCGACCGGGCGGTGCCCTCGCGCCGGGTCCCGTTGCTGGTGAAGATCGCCCCGGACCTCGCCGACGAGGACGTGGACGCGGTCGCCGATCTCGCGGTGGAACTCGGCCTGGACGGGATCATCGCCACGAACACCACCATCGCGCGCGAGGGACTCGGTCTGACATCCGAACCCTCCCTCGTGAAGGAGACCGGCGGTCTGTCCGGGGCGCCGCTCAAGGCGCGCTCCCTGGAGGTGCTGCGGCGCCTGTACGCGCGCGTGGGCGACCGGATCACCCTGGTGGGGGTCGGCGGCATCGAGAACGCCGAGGACGCCTGGCAGCGCATCCTGGCCGGCGCCACGCTGGTGCAGGGCTACAGCGCCTTCATCTACGAGGGGCCGTTCTGGGGCCGCGCCATCCACAAGGGGCTCGCCACCCGTCTGCGCACGAGCCCGTACGCCACCCTCGCCGACGCGGTCGGCGCCGACGTCAGGAGGACGGCATGACCCTGGAGCCCTTCGGCGCGCGCCTGCGCCGGGCGATGGACGAGCGCGGCCCCCTGTGCGTCGGGATCGACCCGCACGCCTCCCTGCTTCTCGAGTGGGGCCTGAGCGACGACGTGGCGGGCCTGGAGCGGTTCAGCCGCACGGTCGTCGAGGCGGTGGCCGACCGGGTCGCCGTGCTGAAGCCGCAGAGCGCGTTCTTCGAACGGTTCGGCTCGCGCGGGATCGCCGTCCTGGAGAAGTCCGTCCAGGAGGCGCGGGCCGCCGGCGCCCTGGTCGTCATGGACGCCAAGCGCGGCGACATCGGTTCGACGATGGCCGCCTACGCCGAGTCCTTCCTGCACAAGGACGCTCCCCTGTTCTCGGACGCGCTGACCGTCTCGCCGTACCTCGGCTACGGCTCGCTCGGCCCCGCCGTCGCGCTGGCCCGGGAGAACGGCACCGGTCTCTTCGTGCTGGCGCTGACCTCCAACCCCGAGGGCGGCGAGGTCCAGCACGCCGTGCGGGCGGACGGCCGTGACGTCGGCGCGACGATGCTGGCGCACCTCGCGGCCGAGAACGCGGGGGAGGAGCCGCTCGGTTCCTTCGGGGCCGTCGTCGGGGCCACGCTCGGCGATCTGTCGTCGTACGACCTCGACATCGGCGGTCCGCTCCTCGCGCCCGGAGTCGGCGCCCAGGGGGCCACCGCGGCGGACCTTCCCGGGGTCTTCGGCGACGCGCTGCGCAACGTCGTGCCGAACGTCAGCCGGGGAGTGTTGCGGCACGGTCCCGACGCGGTCGCGCTGCGTGACGCCGCGCGGCGCTTCACGGACGAGATCCGGGCGGCGACGACGGTGGCCTGACGGCCGGCCCGGGCGGATTTCAAACCTCCGATGAGTGCTTCGCAGCCGATTTGAGGCTGGATACATTCTCAAATCCGGGGCACTATGTCTGAAATATACCGTCCTGCCAGAGGCTGACCAGGACTTTTCCTCTGTTCTCGCTGACTCAGGCGGACTTGGCCGCTAGTCTCCGAGCAGGGTGAACGGGCAGCGCGTGTTGCTCGTACCTCCCCAGGTGTGGGGCGACTAGGTTCCTCACCGGTCCGTATCCGACAGTTCGACATCCGAGGTGACGTAGGCGTGGCTCTTCCGCCCCTTACCCCCGAACAGCGCGCAGCCGCGCTCGAAAAGGCCGCCGCGGCTCGCCGGGAGCGGGCCGAGGTCAAGAATCGACTCAAGCACTCCGGCGCCTCCCTGCACGAGGTCATCAAGCAGGGCCAGGAGAACGACGTCATCGGCAAGATGAAGGTCTCCGCGCTGCTCGAGTCCCTGCCGGGCGTGGGCAAGGTCCGCGCAAAGCAGATCATGGAGCGACTCGGCATTTCCGAGAGCCGCCGCGTGCGCGGTCTCGGTTCCAACCAGATCGCCTCCCTGGAGCGTGAGTTCGGCAGCACCGGCTCCTGACCCCGGCACCGCCCGGGAAGGGAGTCCCGGGCACTCCGGGATTGCTGGAATAATCGCTGCATGGCTGTAACACTCCGGGGGACGACCCCCGAACCCCCGGACGCACGTCCGCGGCTGACCGTGCTCTCCGGCCCCTCAGGGGTCGGCAAGAGCACGGTCGTCGCTCATATGCGCAAGGAACACCCCGAGGTCTGGCTCTCGGTGTCGGCGACGACCCGCAAGCCCCGCCCGGGTGAGAAGCACGGGGTCCACTACTTCTTCGTCACCGACGACGAGATGGACAAGCTGATCGCCAACGGCGAGCTGCTGGAGTGGGCCGAGTTCGCGGGCAACCGCTACGGCACGCCGCGCGCCGCCGTGATCGAGCGGCTGGACCGGGGCGAGCCCGTGCTGCTGGAGATCGACCTCCAGGGCGCCCGGCTCGTCCGTGAGTCGATGCCCGAGGCGCAACTGGTCTTCCTGGCCCCGCCGAGCTGGGAGGAACTCGTGCGCCGGCTCACCGGCCGGGGCACCGAATCGAAGGACGTCATCGAGCGCCGTCTCGACGCAGCCAGGATCGAGCTGGCCGCCGAGGCCGAGTTCGACATCACCCTGGTCAACACCTCTGTCGAGGACGTAGCACGTGAGCTGCTAGCCTTGATGCAAGTTGTCTGATCTTTTATCCCACTTCGGAAGGTAGAGCGTGTCCTCTTCCATCTCCGCGCCCGAGGGCATCATCAACCCGCCGATCGACGAGCTCCTCGAGGCCACTGACTCGAAGTACAGCCTCGTGATCTACGCGGCCAAGCGGGCCCGCCAGATCAATGCGTACTACTCGCAGCTCGGCGAGGGCCTCCTCGAGTACGTCGGTCCGCTCGTCGACACCCACGTCCACGAGAAGCCGCTCTCGATCGCCCTCCGCGAGATCAACGCGGGTCTGCTGACGTCCGAGGCTGTCGAAGGCCCCGCGCAGTAGTGTTCACGGTTTGCGGTTGACTCATCCACAGGCCCGGCAGTCGCACTGCCGGGCCTGTGGTGTGTCATGGAGTCGTACGTTTCCGAGGTCCGGGAAGTGACGGTGCGGGGAGTGACGGTGGACAAGCCCAAGGTCGTGCTGGGGGTCAGCGGTGGCATCGCCGCCTACAAGGCCTGTGAGCTGCTGCGCAGACTGACCGAGTCCGGCCACGACGTCCGGGTGGTCCCCACCGCCTCCGCGCTGCACTTCGTCGGCGCCGCCACGTGGTCCGCGCTGTCCGGCAACCCGGTCTCCACCGAGGTCTGGGACGATGTCCACGAGGTCCCGCACGTCCGTATCGGCCAGCACGCCGACCTGGTCGTGGTCGCCCCGGCCACCGCCGACATGCTCGCCAAGGCCGCCCACGGCCTCGCCGACGACCTCCTCACCAACACCCTGCTCACGGCCCGCTGTCCCGTCGTGTTCGCGCCCGCGATGCACACCGAGATGTGGGAACACCCGGCCACCCAGGAGAACGTGGCGACTCTGCGCCGCCGCGGCGCGGTCGTGATCGAGCCCGCCGTCGGCCGCCTCACCGGCGTCGACACCGGCAAGGGCCGGCTGCCCGATCCCGCCGAGATCTTCGAGGTCTGCCGCCGCGTCCTGGCCCGGGGAGTGCGCGAGCCCGACCTCACCGGCAGGCACGTCGTGGTCAGCGCCGGCGGCACCCGCGAGCCGCTCGACCCGGTCCGCTTCCTCGGCAACCGCTCCTCGGGCAAACAGGGCTACGCCCTCGCCCGCACCGCCGCCGCGCGGGGCGCCCGCGTCACCCTGATCACCGCGAACACCGCCCTGCCCGACCCCGCGGGCGTCGACGTCGTCCAGGTCGGTACGGCCGTACAGCTGCGTGAGGCGGTCCTCAAGGCGGCGGCGAGCGCCGACGCGGTCGTGATGGCGGCCGCCGTCGCCGACTTCCGCCCCGGGACCTACGCCACCGGGAAGATCAAGAAGAAGGACGGGCAGGACCCCGAGCCGGTCGTCCTGGTACGGAATCCGGACATCCTCGCGGAGATCTCGGCCGATCGGCCCAGCCCCGGCCAGGTCGTCGTCGGCTTCGCCGCCGAGACCGACGACGTGCTGGCCAACGGCCGGGCCAAGCTGCGCCGCAAGGGGTGCGATCTGCTGGTGGTGAACGAGGTGGGGGAGCGTCGCACGTTCGGCTCAGAGGAGAACGAGGCGCTCGTCCTGGGCGCCGACGGCAGCGAGACCCCGGTGCCGCACGGCCCCAAGGAGGCCTTGGCCGAAATCGTGTGGGACCTGGTGACGACCCGCCTGACCTGACTGTTTGATGCGCAACGCCGTTCTCCCGCGGCTCGCCCGATTCGTGCGTGGCGCCCCTGGCCAAGCGTGCTCGGTATTCGGCAGAATGCCTGTGCCGCAGGTCACAGCGCTCCCGAGAGGCGAGACAGGTGGGCCCGTGGCGGGGCACGACCGATAAACTGTCCCCGGACGACTCCGGGCGCAGCTCCCGGCGCGTCCGCCAATGATCAGCCAGCAGCCGCTGCAACCCCAGGGAGCGTTGTGTCCCGTCGCCTTTTCACCTCGGAGTCCGTGACCGAGGGTCACCCCGACAAGATCGCTGACCAGATCAGCGACACCATCCTCGACGCTCTGCTGCGCGAGGACCCGACGTCCCGCGTCGCCGTGGAGACCCTGATCACGACCGGCCTGGTGCACGTGGCCGGTGAGGTCACCACCAAGGCCTACGCGCCGATCCCCCAGCTGGTCCGCGACAAGATCCTCGAGATCGGCTACGACTCCTCGAAGAAGGGCTTCGACGGCGCCTCCTGCGGCGTGTCGGTGTCCATCGGAGCGCAGTCCCCGGACATCGCGCAGGGCGTCGACACGGCGTACGAGTCCCGGGTCGAGGGTGAGGACGTCGACGAGCTCGACAAGCAGGGCGCCGGCGACCAGGGCCTGATGTTCGGCTACGCCTCCGATGAGACGCCGACCCTGATGCCGCTGCCGATCTTCTTGGCGCACCGCCTGTCGAAGCGCCTGTCGGACGTCCGCAAGAACGGGACCATCCCCTACCTGCGCCCCGACGGCAAGACCCAGGTCACCATCGAGTACGACGGCGACAAGGCCGTCCGCCTCGACACGGTCGTGGTCTCCTCGCAGCACGCCTCCGACATCGACCTGGACTCGCTGCTCGCCCCCGACATCCGCGAGTTCGTCGTGGAGCCGGAGCTGAAGGCGCTCCTGGACGAGGGCATCAAGCTCGACACCGAGAACTACCGCCTGCTGGTCAACCCGACCGGCCGCTTCGAGATCGGCGGCCCGATGGGCGACGCCGGCCTCACCGGCCGCAAGATCATCATCGACACCTACGGCGGTTTCGCCCGCCACGGCGGCGGCGCCTTCTCCGGCAAGGACCCGTCCAAGGTGGACCGCTCGGCCGCGTACGCGATGCGCTGGGTCGCGAAGAACATCGTCGCCGCGGGTCTCGCCTCGCGCTGCGAGGTCCAGGTCGCCTACGCGATCGGCAAGGCCGAGCCGGTCGGTCTGTTCGTCGAGACCTTCGGCACCGCCAAGATCGACACCGAGAAGATCGAGAAGGCCATCGACGAGGTCTTCGACCTGCGCCCGGCCGCGATCATCCGCGACCTCGACCTGCTGCGCCCGATCTACGCCCAGACCGCCGCCTACGGCCACTTCGGCCGTGAGCTGCCCGACTTCACGTGGGAGAACACGGACCGCGTGGAGGCGCTGCGCAAGGCCGCGGGGCTGTAGGGCACAGCACCGCCAGAGCATGTGACGGCGGCTCCCGGGACCACCTCGAAGTGGCGCCGGGAGCCGCCGTCGTCGTGCGTGGTCACGGCGCCGACGTGTTCCGCGGCCGGGGCGTTGTCAGTGGGGTTTGGAAGAATGCAGTCGTGAGCAGCGAGGACGGGCAGGGGGGCGGGGGCGCGGCCGGCGAGGGCACGCCTCCGGAGCAGCTCGCGCTGATCCGGGAGAGCGTGCGCAAGGCCAAGGAGCCCCGGGCCAAACCGCGCACCTGGCGGGGGGCGGCGCTGGCCGGGCACCTGCCGGTCGCGCGGGTCCTCGTCGACAAGGGCGTGCTCCATCTGGACCGGTACTTCGACTACGCGGTCCCGGCCGAGCTGGACGCCGACGCACAGCCGGGAGTGCGGGTGCGGGTGCGCTTCGGGGCCGGGCGGGGCCGGGTGCGCGAGGGGCGGCGCGAGGGCGGGGGCCTCATCGACGGGTTCCTCGTCGAGCGGCTCGCCGCGTCCGACTACTCCGGGCCGCTCGCGGCGCTCGCCCAGGTCGTGTCGCCCGAACCGGTGCTGAGCCCCGAGCTGCTGGGCCTGACGCGGGCCGTCGCCGACCGGTACGCGGGCAGCCTGGCGGACGTGCTCCAGCTCGCCGTACCGCCGCGCAACGCGCGCGCCGAACAGCGGCCCTCGCCCGCGCCGCTGCCCCCGCCTCCACCGCCGGAGCCCGGCTCCTGGGCACGGTACGAGCGGGGGAGCGTGTTCCTGGAGTCCCTGGCGTCCGGCGGCGCCCCGCGCGCCGTGTGGAACGCGCTGCCGGGGCCCGAGTGGAGCGAGGAGCTGGCGCGGGCCGTCGCCGCGACGCTGTCCTCCGGGCGTGGGGCGCTCGTCGTCCTGCCGGACGGGCGGGCGGCCGCGCGGGCCGACGCCGCGCTCACGGCCCTGCTGGGCGAGGGGCGGCACGCGCTGCTCACCGCGGACGCGGGGCCCGAGAAGCGGTACCGGGAGTGGCTCGCGGTGCGCCGGGGCGCGGTGCGGGCGGTCGTGGGGACCCGGGCCGCGATGTTCGCGCCGGTGCGGGACCTCGGTCTGGTCGCCCTGTGGGACGACGGCGACGACAGCCACAGCGAGCAGCACGCACCGCAGCCCCATGCCCGCGAGGTGCTGCTGCTGCGGGCCGCACAGGACGGCTGCGGGTTCCTGATGGGAGGCTGGAGCTGCACGGTGGAGGGCGCGCAGCTCGTCGAGAGCGGCTGGGCGAGGCCGCTGGTCGCCGCTCGGGAGCAGGTGCGGCGGGCCGCTCCGTTGGTGCGGACCGTGGGGGACCACGACCTGGCACGCGACGAGGCCGCGCGGGCCGCCCGGCTGCCCACCCTCGCCTGGCAGACGGTCCGGGACGGGCTGCGGCAGGGGCCGGTGCTCGTCCAGGTGCCGCGGCGGGGGTACGTGCCGCGGCTGGCGTGTGAGCAGTGCCGGGCCGCCGCCCGGTGCCGGCACTGCGCGGGGCCGTTGGAGGCGCAAGGCGACGACGTGCTCCGGTGCGGGTGGTGCGGCCGCGAGGAGGGCGCCTGGCACTGCCCGGAGTGCGGCTCGTTCCGGCTGCGGGCCCAGGTCGTGGGTGCGCGGCGGACCGCCGAGGAGCTCGGGCGGGCCTTTCCCGCCGTACCGGTGCGGACCTCCGGGCGGGAGCATGTGCTGGACACGGTGCCCGGGGCGCCCGCGCTGGTGGTGAGCACACCGGGGGCCGAGCCGGTGGCCGAGGGCGGATACGCGGCGGCGCTGCTGCTGGACGGCTGGGCCATGCTGGGGCGGCCCGATCTGCGGGCCGGGGAGGACGCGCTGCGCCGCTGGATCGCGGCCGGCGCGCTGGTGCGGCCGCAGGAGAAGGGCGGGACCGTGGTCGTCGTCGCCGAGCCGACCCTGCGGCCCGTGCAGGCGCTGGTGCGGTGGGATCCCGTCGGGCATGCGCTGCGGGAGCTCGCGGAGCGGGCCGAGCTGGGGTTCCCGCCAGTGTCCCGGATGGCGGCGGTGTCGGGTACGGCGGAGGCGCTGGCCGCGTTCCTCGGGGCGGTCGAGATGCCCCCGGAGGCGGAGGTGCTGGGACCGGTGCCGGTACCGGCCGCGTCCCCGGGGCGGCCTCGGCGGCCGGGGGCACCGCCGCCCGGGGAGCAGTGGGAGCGGGCGCTGATCCGGGTACCGCCGGGGCGGGGGGCGGCACTGGCCGGGGCGCTGAAGGCGGCACAGGCGGCTCGGATGGCCAGGGGCGGAGAGGAGGCCGTGCGGGTGCGGATCGATCCGGCGGACATCGGGTGAGGACGGGGTGCGGGCGCGGCGGGGCCGCGGGCGGTGCGGTCCCACGAGGGGCGGCGCGTCCTCGGCGGCGGCTCGCCACCGTCCCCGGTCACCGGGAGGGCTGCCCGTCGGCGGAGCGCCGCGGATGTGCGGCCGCCCTCTCGGAAGGGGCCGAGAGGGCACGGTGAGGGGGGTGCGTCAGCCGTTGCGGGGGCCGGGGAAGGCGGTCGGTCTCGCCTCTTCGCGCAGGGACGGGCTGCCCGCCGTCGGCTGCGTCGGCATGGACCGGGCGGCGGGGACGGTCGGGACCGTGGGGACAGCGGGGACCGGGGGGACCGGGGGGACGGCGGGGATGCCCGTGTTCATGCTGACCGTGCGGGTGCCGCCGGTGGGCTCCGGTGCCCGTTCTGCCTCGGCGGGTGCCTGGGCGGCGGCGCGGCGGGCGCCGTAGCGGCGGTGGACCGCCTGCTTGGTGACCCCGAGCGCGGAGCCCACCGCGTCCCACGAGAAGCCGAGCGAACGGTCGAAGTCCACCGCCGCGGTCACCAGCGTCTCGACGCTGTCGCGGAGTTCCTGGGCGAGGCGGACCGTCGGGGCGGGGGCGCGTCCGTAGACGACGAAGCCCGTGGCGGGGCCGGAGCGGCGTGGACGGTAGACATTGCCCAGTTGGGCGGTGAGGGTGCGCAGTGCGTCCACCTGCCGGCGGACCCGCTCGATGTCCCGCACCAGCAAGTGCAGGCTGGCCCGGGCCTGGGCGTCGTGGGTTGCGTGGTCGGCCATGAACAAGCCTCTCGAACCGGCGTTGAAGACAAGGTCAACGAAGAGAAGGTCAACTCTTTCTTGACCAACGCGGGTTCGCTCCGCTGGTCACGGTGTGGGGGCGTATGGGCATATGCGTACGCCCCCGGCGTGCCGGCCTCCCGCCGCCCCATAAACTTGTGCGTTGCCCCACATCCGTTCAGCCGCATCCGCCGTATCCGTTCAGCCGTATCCGTACAGCAGAGAGGTCCGTCCGCTGATGAAGCTCGTCTTCGCCGGTACCCCCGAGGTCGCCGTTCCCGCTCTGGACGCCCTGCTCGCTTCCGGGCGGCATGAGGTGGCCGCCGTGGTGACGCGGCCCGACGCACCGGCCGGGCGGGGGCGGAGGCTGGTGGCTTCTCCGGTCGCGCAGCGGGCCGAGGAAGCCGGCATCGAGGTGCTGAAGCCCGGCCGGCCCCGGGAACCGGAGTTCCTGGAGCGGCTCAGGCAGATCGCGCCCGACTGCTGTCCCGTGGTCGCCTACGGCGCGCTGCTGCCCCGCGTCGCCCTCGACATCCCCGCCCACGGCTGGGTCAACCTGCACTTCTCGCTGCTGCCCGCCTGGCGCGGCGCCGCGCCGGTACAGCATGCCGTCATGGCGGGGGACGAGATCACCGGGGCGTCGACGTTCCTGATCGAGGAGGGGCTCGACTCCGGTCCGGTCTACGGCACCGTCACCGAGGAGGTCCGGCCCACCGACACCAGCGGTGACCTGCTCACCCGGCTCGCCTTCGCCGGCGCCGGGCTGCTCGCGGCGACCATGGACGGTATCGAGGACGGCCGGCTGAAGGCCGTACCGCAGCCCGCCGAGGGGATCACTCTCGCACCCAAGATCACCGTCGAGGACGCGCAGGTCGACTGGGCCACGCCCGCGCTGCGGGTCGACCGCGTCGTGCGCGGATGCACCCCGGCTCCCGGCGCCTGGACCACCTTCCGCGGTGAGCGGCTCAAGCTCATCCAGGTGAAGCCGGCCGCCGAGCGGACCGACCTCGCGCCCGGCGCGCTCGCCGTCGGCAAGAACAGCGTCCACACCGGCACCGGCTCCTACGCCGTGGAACTGGTGTGGGTGCAGGCCCAGGGCAAGAAGCCGATGCGGGCGGCGGACTGGGCGCGCGGGGTGCGCATCGGCGACGGGGAGACCCTCGGCGGCTGAGGGCTCCCCCGTGATCCCCGGCGGGCGCGCGGCGTCAGATGCGGCACCTCGCCGCGTTGTCGGAACTTCCACAAGGCGGCCGACATGGCCCTGCGAAGCCGGCCGCCTTCCCGACGGCCCCGACGACCGAGGGCGCCGGCCGAGGACGACCGGGTGAGCGCCCCGGGCAGGTCCGCGAAGCCGCGCTGTCCGCCCGGAGGACACCCGGGACCCGTCCTGGCGGCGACGGGGGCGACGTACGCTGTCGGTGTCTTCCATCCTGCAATCCGGAGCACATTTTCTCGTGAGCGAGCAGCCCCACCGTCCCCGTAAACCCGGCAAGCCCTACCGTCGGCCCCAGAAGGATCCCGTCCGCATCCTCGCCTTCGAGGCGCTGCGGGCCGTGGACGAGCGGGACGCCTACGCCAACCTCGTGCTGCCGCCGCTGCTGCGCAAGGCCCGCGAGAAGGAGGGGCCCGACAAGTTCGACGCGCGGGACGCGGCGCTGGCGACCGAGCTGGTCTACGGGACGCTGCGGCGGCAGGGGACGTACGACGCCGTCATCGCCGCCTGTGTGGACCGGCCGCTGCGAGAGGTCGACCCGCCGGTGCTGGACGTGCTCAGCCTCGGGGTGCACCAGCTGCTCGGGACCCGGATCCCGACGCACGCCGCGGTGTCCGCCTCCGTCGAACTGGCGCGCGTGGTGCTCGGCGACGGGCGGGCCAAGTTCGTCAACGCCGTGCTGCGCAAGGTCGCGCAGGACGATCTCGACGGCTGGCTGGAGAAGGTCGCGCCGCCCTATGACGAGGATCCCGAGGACCATCTCGCCGTGGTGCACTCGCATCCCCGGTGGATCGTCTCCGCTCTGTGGGACTCGCTCGGCGGCGGGCGCGCCGGCATCGAGGAACTGCTCGAGGCCGACAACGAGCGGCCCGAGGTGACGCTGGTGGCGCGCCCCGGGCGGGCCACGACCGGGGAGCTGCTGCGGGAGGAGGCCGCCGTCGCCGGGCGCTGGTCGCCGTACGCCGTGCGGCTCACCGAGGGCGGGGAGCCGGGGGCCGTGGACGCCGTACGGGAGGGGCGGGCCGGCGTGCAGGACGAGGGCAGTCAGCTGGTCGCGCTGGCTCTCGCGAACGCGCCGGTCGAGGGCGAGGACCGGCGGTGGCTCGACGGGTGCGCCGGGCCCGGGGGCAAGGCGGCGCTGCTCGCCGCCCTCGCCGCCGAGCGCGGGGCCACCCTGCTCGCCTCCGAGAAGCAGCCGCACCGGGCCGGTCTCGTGGCGAAGGCGCTGGACGGCAATCCCGGGCCCTACCAGGTGATCGCCGCCGACGGGACGCGGCCGCCGTGGCGGCCCGGGGTCTTCGACCGCGTGCTGATGGACGTGCCGTGCACGGGGCTCGGCGCGCTGCGGCGCCGGCCCGAGGCCCGGTGGCGGCGCAGGCCGGAGGACCTCGACGGGTTCGCGCCGTTGCAGCGGGGGTTGCTGCGCACCGCGCTGGAGTCGGTGCGCGTCGGGGGTGTCGTCGCGTACGCCACCTGCTCGCCGCATCTCGCCGAGACCCGGGCCGTGGTCGCGGACGTGCTCAAGCAGTTCCCGCAGGCCGAGCTCTTCGACGCGCGTCCGCTGCTGCCGGGCCTGCCGGCGCTCGGCGACGGGCCCGACGTCCAGCTGTGGCCGCATCTGCACGGCACCGACGCCATGTATCTGGCGCTCATCCGCCGGACCGGGTGACCTGCGGTTCCTGCGCGGTGGCCGCGGACCCGTCCTCCCGGGCCAGCCGGTGCGGCCACCACACCTTCGGACCGACGTCCAGGAACAGCGCCGGGACCAGCACGGACCGTACGACGAAGGTGTCCAGGAGGACGCCGAGCGCGACGGCGAAACCGATCTCGGCGAAGGCGACCATGGGGAGCGTGCCGAGGGCGGCGAAGGTGCCCGCGAGCACCAGGCCCGCGGAGGTGATGACCGCGCCGGTCGTGGCCAGACCTGTCATCACGCCCTCTCGTGTGCCCTGGCGGGTCGCCTCCTCGCGGATCCGGGTGGTCAGGAAGATGTTGTAGTCGATGCCGAGGGCCACCAGGAAGACGAAGACGAAGAGCGGGAAGTCCGTCGACTCGCCCGCGTAGTCGAAGATGTGGCGGAACGCCAGCGCGCTGAGGCCCAGTGCCGACGCGAAGGACAGGATCACGGTCCCGACCAGCAGCAGCGGGGCGACCAGGGCGCGCAGCAGGCCGCAGAGGATCAGCAGGACCACGCCCAGGACCAGCGGGATGATCAGCAGGTTGTCGTGGGTGGTCGCCCTGTCCATGTCGAGCAGGGCCGCGGTGCCGCCGCCCACCTGGGCATCGGCGTCGGGCACCGCGTGCACGGCGTCCCGGACCCGCTCCACGGTCTGTTTCGCGGCCTCGCTGTCCGCGGGCGCGGTCATGGTCGCCTCGAACAGCACCTTGCCCTCGTGGAGGGGTTTCGTGCCGGGCGGGAGGCCGAGGGACGTCGGCACGACCCCCTTCGTGGCCGCCACCGTCTGGCCGACCTGGCGGGCCTGGGTCTGGTCGGAGACGATCACCAGCGGGTCGCCGCTGCCCGCCGGGAAGTACTCCTCGGACACCTCCTGGCCGGTGATCGAGTCGGGTTTGCCGGTGAAGGCGTCCGCGTTGCTGATGCCTTCCGCCCGCAGCTGGATCAGGCCGAGCGAGCAGACCGCCAGGACCAGCGCGGTCACGGCCCAGATCATGCGCGGGCGGGCGGCGATGCCGCGGCCCGTGCGAGCCCAGAATCCGCTCTTGCTGGGGTCCGGTGCGCCCACGTGCGGGATCACCGGCCAGAAGATCCAGCGGCCGCAGATCACCAGCAGGGCGGGGAACAGCGTGATCATCGCGACCAGCGCCACCGCCACGCCGATGGCGGCCACCGGGCCGAGGCCGGCCGTGGAGTTCATCTCGGCGGCCATCAGCACGAGCATGCTCAGCACGACCGTGGCGCCCGAGGCCAGCACCGCCGGGCCCGCCCGGTGCAGGGCCAGGGCCATCGCCTCGTGGCGGTCCTCGTGACGGCGCAGTTCCTCCCGGTAGCGGGCCACGAGCAGCAGCGCGTAGTCGGTGCCCGCGCCGAAGACGAGCACGGTGAGGATGCCGGCGCTCTGGCCGTTCACCGTCAGGCCGGCGTTCGTGGCCAGGAAGTAGATCAGCGCCTGGGCCGTGAACAGTGCGACGACGACGCCGAGCAGCGGGGCGAGGATGAGGGTGGGACTGCGGTAGGTGATCAGGAGCATCACGATGACCACGCCCATCGCCGACAGCAGCAGTGTCGAGTCGATGCCCTCGAAGGCCTTGGAGAAGTCGGCCGAGGTGCCGCCGGGCCCGGTGATGTGCACGGCCAGGCCCGCGCCGCCTTTGCCGACCACGTCCCGGATCGAGTCGACGGCCGGGGCGATCCGCTCCCAGCCCTTCTCGTCCATGGTGATCGGGACGTAGATCTGCGCGGCACGGGGGTCGGTCCGGCGGTCGTAGACCGGGCCGCGGGTCTCGGCGCCCCGGATACCGTGGTCGGTGAGCTGCTTGACCTGTGCCGCGTCCGCGGTGATCCGCGCACGGTCCTGGACGGTCAGGCCGTCGGCACGGGCGTAGACGACGACAGCCGGGATCTGCTCGGGCCGGAAGTCCTTCGAGATCTCCAGGACCTGGGTGGACTCCGCCGACCCGGGCAGCCAGGAGGCCGCGTCGTTGTCCTGGGCGTCGGTGAGCTTCGAGGCGAAGGGCGCCATCAGAAACAGCACCACCAGCCACAACGCCAGCACCAGCCACTTGGCCCGCCGTCCGCAGACGAGGTGCGCGATGCCCGGTTTCCCGGTCGTGTTCACGGTCATGACCGCCCCCAGGGCCGTGTGTGCCCCGTCCACCACGATCGACGGAGGAGACCGGTGCCCGCAACCCCCGAGGAGCATGGCAGGCTTGGGGCATGGCCGCGCAGATCAACCCCAGCATCCTGTCCGCCGACTTCGCTCGTCTCGCGGACGAGGCGAAGGCGGTGGAAGGAGCCGACTGGCTCCACGTCGACGTCATGGACAACCATTTCGTCCCGAACCTCACGCTCGGTGTGCCGGTCGTAGAGTCCCTGGCCCGTGCGACGGACACTCCGCTGGACTGCCATCTGATGATCGAGGCCCCCGATCGCTGGGCCCCGCAGTACGTCGAGGCGGGTGCCTCGTCCGTCACCTTCCACGTCGAGGCGGCCGCCGCGCCGGTGCGGCTCGCCCGCGAGATCCGCGCGAAGGGCGCCCGTGCCGCCATGGCGCTCAAGCCCGCGACGCCCATCGAGCCGTACGAGGACCTGCTGCCCGAACTCGACATGCTGCTGATCATGACGGTCGAACCGGGCTTCGGGGGCCAGGCGTTCCTCGACATCATGCTCCCGAAGATCCGCCGCACCCGCGAGTTGATCAGCAAGCACGGCCTTCAGCTGTGGCTCCAGGTCGACGGCGGGGTCTCGGCCTCGACGATCGAGCGGTGCGCGGAGGCCGGCGCGGACGTGTTCGTCGCCGGGTCGGCGGTGTACGGCGCCGAGGACCCGGCGGAGGCGGTCCGCGCCCTGCGCGCCCAGGCCGAGGCGACCACGGCCCGGGCGAGCTGGGCGTGCGCCCACTGAGGAGGACGAGTACCGCCCGGCAGACAGCCCACTGAACACGCAGGCCAGGCGGCTACCGGGCCACAGCTACGTGAACGGCTCCCATCAGGGCTGATCAAGTCCGCCGGATCTGCAAGGATGAACGGCGTATCCAGAGTGTGAACAGCAGTGAGGAGATCGCCGTGTCGGGTATGTCGGCGGGCCGGTCAGCCATGCGGATGGGACCCGCAGAGCTGGTGCAGGCGGCGGCCATGGCCCGCCGCTTCTACCTCGAGGGCAAGTCCAAGATCCAGATCGCGGAGGAGTTCGGCGTCAGCCGCTTCAAGGTGGCCAGGGTCCTGGAGACCGCCCTCGAACGGGATCTCGTACGGATCGAGATCCGCGTGCCGGCCGAGCTGGACGCCGAGCGCTCCGACGCGCTCCGCGCCCGCTACGGCCTCAGGCACGCCGTCGTGGTCGAGTCCCCGGCCGAGGCCGAGGAGAGCACCGACCCCGAGAACCTGGGGGAGGTGGCCGCCGACCTGCTCGGCGAACTGGTGAACGAGGGGGATGTCCTGGGCCTGGCCTGGGGCCGCTCCACCATCCACATGGCGGCGGCCCTCGACCGGCTGCCGCCGTGCACGGTGGTGCAGCTGACGGGCGTGTACGACGCCGGGACCGCCGAACGCGGCTCGGTCGAGGCCGTCCGCCGCGCCGCCCAGGTGTCGGGCGGTGACGCGCACCCCATCTACGCGCCGATGCTGCTCCCGGACGCGGCCACCGCGGCGGCGCTGCGCCACCAGACCGGGATCGCCCGGGCCTTCGAGTACTTCGACAAGGTCACGGTCGCCTGTGTCTCCATCGGCTCCTGGGAGGCCGGCATCTCCACGGTGCACGACATGCTCAGCGACGAGGAGCGGGGTCACTACGCCTCCCTCGGGGTCGCCGCCGAGATGTCCGCGCACCTCTTCGACGCCGAGGGCCGCCGGGTCGGGCGGGACCTGGGCGAGCGGTGCATCACGGTCAAGGCCGACCAGCTCCGCCGGGTGCCCGAGGTCGTGGCGATCGCGGGCGGGCAGCGCAAGGCGGCCGCGATCGACGCGGTGCTGCGGTCCGGGCTCGTCACCAGTCTGGTGACGGACACCTCCGCGGCCGACTATCTGATGACGGCGGGTCCGACGCCGAAGCCGGCCCTCAACCGGGCCGACCCGGACGGGATCTGACGGGCCGTCATGAGGGGGCGGTCGCTGCGGCCGTCCCCTCGCTCGTTCACAACCACGACTTGCCCAGGACGGTGACGGGATGACCGAGCACGTGCTCACGCTGGACCTCGACGGGGTCGCCGAGAAGGCCGAGCTGATGGACCGCTGCGTCCGGGACCTGGAGCTGCCCGACTGGTTCGGCCGCAACTGGGACGCGCTCGCCGACAGCCTCACCGACCTTCCCCAGGGGCCGGAGTCCGGGCCGGTGCTGGTCGTCGTACGCAACTGGCGGCACTACGCGAAGGTCCGGCCGGAGGAGTGGGAGATCGCGCAGGAGGTGTTCTCCTCGGCGGTGAACCAGGTGCCGGCGCTCTCGGTGGTGCTCGCTCTCGGAGGATCCTCCTAAGAGGCCCCTGAGCTGCTTGGACGTTCTGTCCGGGCATGGTGCCGGGGTCGTCATGGGAGAATGAAGTACGTGCTCTTCCCCCTGGCTGACCTGTCAGGGGGTCACCTCTGGACGACTGGGATGTGCAGCACGTGCGTTTCCTCAACGACATCCGGCCCGCCTACGACCTCACCTACGACGACGTCTTCATGGTGCCGAGCCGCAGTGCGGTCGGGTCGCGTCAGGGGGTGGACCTCACCTCGCCGGACGGCACGGGCACCACGATCCCGCTGGTCGTCGCGAACATGACCGCCGTGGCCGGCCGCCGCATGGCCGAGACCGTGGCCCGGCGCGGCGGGCTCGTGGTGATCCCGCAGGACATCCCGATCGACGTCGTCACCGATGTCGTCACCTGGGTCAAGAGCCGGCACCTGGTCCTCGACACCCCGATCGTGCTCGCCCCGCACCAGACGGTCGCGGACGCCCTGGCGCTGCTGCCGAAGCGCGCGCACAACGCGGGCGTGGTCGTCGACGAGGACTTCCGTCCGGTGGGCGTCGTCACCGACGCCGACCTGACCGGCGTGGACCGGTTCACCCAGCTCGAGGTCGTCATGTCCCGCGACCTGCTGCTGCTCGACGCCGGCATCGACCCGCGGGAGGCCTTCAACCGCCTCGACGGGGCGAACCGGCGCTACGCCCCCGCGGTCGACCGGGACGGCAAGCTCGCCGGCATCCTCACCCGCAAGGGCGCCCTGCGCGCCACGCTGTACACCCCGGCGACCGACGCAGGCGGCAGGCTGCGCATCGCCGCCGCCGTCGGCATCAACGGCGATGTCGCGGGGAAGGCCAAGCAACTGCTCGACGCGGGCGTGGACACGCTCGTCATCGACACCGCGCACGGCCACCAGGAGTCGATGATCGGCGCGATCCGTACCGTGCGCTCCCTCGCCCCGGGGGTGCCGATCGCGGCGGGCAACATCGTCTCCGCGGCGGGCGTCAAGGACCTGATCGACGCCGGTGCCGACATCATCAAGGTCGGCGTGGGCCCCGGCGCCATGTGCACCACCCGCATGATGACCGGTGTCGGCCGGCCGCAGTTCTCCGCGGTCCTGGAGTGCGCGGCCGAGGCGAGGAAGTACGGCAGGCACGTGTGGGCCGACGGCGGCGTCCGTCACCCGCGCGACGTCGCGATGGCGCTGGCCGCGGGCGCGTCCAACGTGATGATCGGATCCTGGTTCGCGGGGACGTACGAGTCGCCGGGCGACCTCCAGCAGGACGCGAACGGCCGCCCCTACAAGGAGTCCTTCGGCATGGCCTCCGCGCGCGCCGTCCGCAACCGTACGTCGGAGGAGTCCGCCTACGACCGGGCCCGCAAGGCCCTGTTCGAGGAGGGCATCTCCACCTCCCGCATGTTCCTCGACCCGGCCCGGCCCGGCGTCGAGGACCTGATCGACTCGATCATCGCGGGCGTCCGCTCCTCCTGCACGTACGCCGGCGCGGGCTCGCTCGAGGAGTTCGCCGAGAAGGCCGTCGTGGGCATCCAGAGCGCGGCGGGTTACGCCGAGGGCAAGCCCCTGCACGCCAGCTGGTAGCTCCGCCGGGTGGGCCCTGCACCGGGTGCGGGTCCGTTGTGGCCGGTACCGGTGCGTCCGGGCGGCGGTCGGGCTCGTGTTCTACTTCCTCTACGGCCACCGCCGGTCCCGACTCGCCACACCCGCCCCGCTCGAGAAGTGAACGACCCACCGTGCTGAACGATCTCGACGAACGCATCGTGCACGCCCTCGCCGAGGACGCCCGCCGCTCCTTCGCGGACATCGGGCAGCTGGTCGGCCTGTCCGCGCCCGCGGTGAAACGGCGCGTGGACCGGCTGCGGGCGACCGGGGCCATCACCGGCTTCACCGTACGGGTCGACCCGGCGGCCCTCGGCTGGAAGACCGAGGGGTTCGTCGAGATCTACTGCCGGCGCAACACCTCCCCGGAGACCATCCAGCGGGGTCTGGAGCGCTACCAGGAGGTGGTGGCCGCGTCCACGGTCACCGGTGAGGCGGACGCGGTCGCGCAGGTCTTCGCGGCCGACATGCGCCACTTCGAGCGCGTCCTCGAGCGGATCGCCGGGGAGCCCTTCGTCGAGCGCACCAAGTCGGTCCTGGTGCTGTCCCCGCTGCTCAGGCGGTTCTCCTCGGGCTCGCCGACCTGATCCCGGGTTCTGCGTCCGTCGATCACCCGCATTCTCGCTGGGCAGCGGGGCCCGAGCTGTCTACCATCGAAGCCATGACCTGGCGACATTGATCCACGACCGGCTCCGGCGTCCGTCGACTGACCGCCACGCTGTACGCGTACGCGTTCCTCGACGAGTTCGTGCTGCTCTACCCGGTGTACGCGCTGCTCTTCGCCGACACCGGACTGTCCGTCGGACGGATCTCCTCCCTCTTCGTCCTGTGGTCGCTGACCGGCGTCCTGCTCGAGGTCCCCTCCGGCGCCTGGGCCGACGCCGTCTCCCGGCGGCTGCTGCTGTGGCTGGGCCCGCTGCTGGGCGGCGCGGGTTTCGCCCTGTGGGTGCTGTTCCCGTCGTACTGGGCCTTCGCGGCCGGCTTCGTCCTGTGGGGCGTGCGCGGCGCGCTGGGCTCGGGCGCGCTGGAGGCCCTCGTCTACGAGGAGCTGGAGCTGCTCGGCGCGGCCGACCGGTACGCCCGGGTGATGGGCCGGGCCCATGCGGTGGGCCAGTCGGCCGTGATGGCGGCGACGGCCCTGGCCGGTCCGGTCCTCGCGGCCGGCGGCTATCCGGCGGTCGGCGCGGCGAGCGTGCTGGCCTGCGTCCTGTGCGCCGCGACCGCGACCCGCCTCCCCGAGCACCGGCGGCCGGCGGGCGACGGCGACAGCTGGGCCGCGACCCTGCGGACCGGACTGTCCGAAGTCCGCCGCGACCGCTCCGTACGCGGCGCCCTGCTGCTCGTCCCCGCCGTGACGGCGGTGTGGGGTGCCCTCGACGAGTACACGCCCCTGCTGGTCGGGGCGACCGGTGTCCCGGAGCCGAGCGTCCCCCACCTGCTGGTGCTGATCTGGGCCGGTGTCACCGCCGGAAGCCTGCTGTCCGGGCCGGCCGAGCGCCTGGGCCGCCGGGGGTTCGCCGTGCTGCTCACCCTCTCCGCGCTCGCCCTCGCCGCCGGAGGGCTCAGCGGCACCCCGGCCGGTATCGCCCTCGTCGCCCTCGCCTTCGGCGGTTTCCAGCTGGCGACCGTGCTGGCCGACGTCCGGCTCCAGCGGCGGATCGAGGGCACCGGCCGGGCCACCCTCACGTCGGTCGCCGGCCTCGGCACGGAGGTGGTGACCATCGGGGTGTACGGCGTGTACGGCGCCCTCGGCTCGGCGTTCCCGCACGGCGTCGTCTTCGCCCTGTGCGCCGTGCCGTACCTGGTGACGGCGCTGGCGGTGGCCCGGGGGAGGGGGACGCAATGAATCGCCGCGGACGCGACGACGTACGCAACGAATCGCTTACCGGAGCGCAACGGCTCCCGCTTGTCCGGCCGTCGGGGACGCCCGTACCGTCTGAAGGGCCCCCGAAACGAGGCGGCCACACCCCCTTCCGTCCCGGTGAGGATCCCGCATGCGCACCGCCCTGCTCCAGAGCTCCGGCCGCCCCGGCTCCGTCGTCGAGAACCTCAAGGTCCTCGACGAGGCCGCGGGCCGGGCCGCCGCCGCGGGCGCCGCACTCCTCGTCGCACCCGAGATGTTCCTCACCGGGTACGCGATCGGCGACGGCATCGCCCGCCTCGCCGAGTCCGCCGACGGGGACTCCGCCGACGCGATCGCCGAGCTGGCCGCCCGGCACGGGCTCGCGGTCGCGTACGGCTACCCGGAGCGCGTCGGGGACGCGGTGTACAACTCCGCCCAGCTGATCTCCGCCGACGGCAGCCGCCTCGCGAACTATCGCAAGACCCACCTCTTCGGCTGCTTCGAGCGCGACCACTTCCACTCCGGCGAGCAGCCCGTCGTGCAGGCCGAACTGGACGGCCTCACCGTCGGCCTCATGATCTGCTACGACGTCGAGTTCCCGGAGAACGTCCGGGCCCATGCCCTGGCCGGCACGGACCTGCTGCTCGTCCCGACCGCGCAGATGCACCCCTTCCAGTTCGTCGCCGAGTCGATGATCCCGGTGCGTGCCTTCGAGAACCAGCTGTACGTCGCGTACGTCAACCGGGTCGGCCCGGAGGGCGAGTTCGAGTTCGTCGGGCTCTCCGCGCTGGCCGGTCCCGACGGGATCGCCCGCGCCCGGGCCGGCCGTGGCGAGGAACTGGTGTTCGCGGACGCCGACCCCGTCGCCCTCGCCGCCTCCCGCGAGGCGAACCCGTACCTGACGGACCGCCGCCCCGGCCTGTACGGGTCCCTGGTCTGAAATCCCCACCCCGGTCTTTCTGTTCTTGTGCAAGGAGCCCGTACCCCATGACGTCCACCGTGCCCAACGCCGTCGAGCACGCTGACGAGCAGCAGCCGCCGATCACCATGTTCGGCCCGGACTTCCCGTACGCCTACGACGACTTCCTCGCCCACCCGGCGGGGCTCGGCCAGATCCCCGCGACCGAGCACGGCAGCGAGGTCGCCGTCATCGGCGGCGGTCTCTCGGGCATCGTGGCCGCGTACGAGCTGATGAAGATGGGCCTCAAGCCGGTCGTCTACGAGGCCGACCGGATCGGCGGCCGGCTGCGGACCGTCGGCTTCGAGGGCACCGGTACCGAGGGCCTGACCGCCGAGATGGGCGCGATGCGCTTCCCGCCGTCCTCCACGGCGCTCCAGCACTACATCGACCTGGCGGGCCTGGAGACCCGGCCCTTCCCCAATCCCCTCGCCGAGGTCACCCCTTCGACCGTCGTCGACCTCAAGGGCGAGTCGCACTACGCCGAGACCGCCGACGACCTGCCGCAGGTCTACCGCGATGTCGCCGCGGCCTGGAACAAGTGCCTCGAGGACGGCGCCGACTTCTCCGACATGAACCGCGCCCTGCGCGAGCGGGACGTGCCGCGCATCCGCGAGATCTGGGCCCGGCTCGTCGAGAAGCTCGACAACCAGACCTTCTACGGCTTCCTCTGCGACTCCGACGCCTTCAGGTCCTTCCGGCACCGTGAGATCTTCGGCCAGGTCGGCTTCGGGACCGGCGGCTGGGACACCGACTTCCCCAATTCCATCCTGGAGATCCTGCGCGTCGTCTACACCGAGGCGGACGACCACCACCGCGGGATCGTCGGCGGCAGCCAGCAACTCCCGCTCCGGCTCTGGGAGCGCGAGCCGGAGAAGATCGTCCACTGGGCGTACGGCACCTCGCTGGCGAGCCTGCACGACGACGGCCGGCCCCGCCCCGCCGTGACCCGGCTGCACCGCACCGCGGGCAACCGGATCACCGTGACGGACGCGAACGGCGACATCCGCACCTACCGGGCGGCCGTCTTCACGGCCCAGTCGTGGATGCTGCTGTCCAAGATCGCCTGCGACGACTCGCTCTTCCCGATCGACCACTGGACGGCGATCGAGCGCACCCACTACATGGAGAGCTCGAAGCTGTTCGTGCCGGTGGACCGGCCGTTCTGGCTCGACAAGGACGAGCGGACCGGGCGGGACGTCATGTCGATGACGCTCACCGACCGTATGACGCGCGGGACCTACCTCCTCGACGACGGCCCGGACCGGCCCGCCGTCATCTGCCTCTCCTACACCTGGTGCGACGACAGCCTGAAGTGGCTGCCGCTGTCCGCGAACGAGCGGATGGAGGTCATGCTCAAGTCGCTCGGCGAGATCTACCCGGACGTCGACATCAGGAAGCACGTCATCGGCAACCCGGTGACGGTGTCCTGGGAGAACGAGCCCTACTTCATGGGCGCGTTCAAGGCCAACCTGCCCGGCCACTACCGCTACCAGCGGCGCCTGTTCACCCACTTCATGCAGGACCGGCTGCCCGCCGACAAGCGGGGCATCTTCCTCGCCGGCGACGACATCTCCTGGACGGCCGGCTGGGCGGAGGGCGCGGTCCAGACCGCGCTGAACGCGGTCTGGGGCGTCATGCACCACTTCGGCGGCGCGACCGACCCGGGCAACCCCGGTCCGGGTGACCTCTACGACGAGATCGCGCCGGTCGAGCTGCCGGAGGACTGACGGCGCTCACAGGGGTGTGAGCAGCATGCGCCCCGCGAAGCCGACCGCGGTGTCGAGCCGGTCGGTGAACTCCTGGGCGACGTCCGGGAGTCCGCGCAGCGCCCACAGGGCCCGGGCCGCCGTCCAGGTGGCGTCCCGGGCCCGCTCCAGGCTCCAGGAGCCGAGCAGATGGGTGAGCGGATCGGCGATCTGGAGGAGGTCGGGGCCGGGCATCAGCTCCTCGCGGATGTGTTCCTCCAGCGCGACGAGGACATCGCCCACCCGGTCGTACTCGTCCTCCAGTTCGGCCGGTTCGCAACCGAGGCTGCGACAGGCGTCCACGACGGCGAGCGCCAGATCGTGCCCGATGTGCGCGTTGATGCCCGCGAGGGCGAACTGCAGCGGCCGTACGCCAGGGTGACGGCGCATCTGGAACAGCGGGCGCCAGCAGGCGGGCGGCCGGCGGTCGGCCACCGCCGCGTCCACCGCGGTGAGATAGCGCTCGGCGAACCGTGCGTCCAGCGTGCGCGCGGCCTCCGGGTCCGTGAACCCGCCCGTGTCGATCCACCCGTCGATCTCCTGTGTCACCGCGAGATAGACCCGGTTGAAGACCGCGACGCCGTCGTGGTGCGGCAGGGCCGCGTCCAGGGCGCGCATCCGGGCGAGCACACCGTGCACGGTCGCGTCGAGGGCCGGGGCGGCGGCCGTGTCTACCGGAGGGGTGACGGGAGGGATGAACTGTTCCAATTGCGGCATGGGGGAAGAGTCGCAGCCCTAGGCTGGCCCGCGCGTCGGCGAGCCGGACGCTTCCCCGGAACGGGGGAACGAGCGCGCCGCGCGGGAAGGGGACGGCGCGGTGTCAGGCTCACGGGGGCGGCGGGCGACCCGGCGCGGTGTCATGGTCGCGGCCGTCTCGGCGGTGCTCGTACTGGGCGCCGCGGCGGGGACGGCGACCGTGCTCGGAGCCGGTGAGGGGGACGACGGACCGGAGTCGCAGCGGGCCCGGCCGCGGGGGAGCGCGACGGTCGCATCCGCACCGCCGTCACCGTCGCCCACACCCACACCCACACCCACCCCGGCCCCGGGCAAGCCGCGGGAAGCCCCCGCCCGGTCACCTCGCCTCTACCACCACCCCGACACCCAGGTTCTCGAGTGGGTCCGCGCCCATCCGGGTGACTCGCGGCGCCCCGTCATCGAGTCCCGGATCGCCGGCCGGCCGGCGGCCGTGTGGTTCACCGAGTACTCGCCCGGCACCCTCACCTCACGGGTCCGCGCCGTCACCTCGGCGGCCGCCGCGCGCGACCGGGTGCCCGTCCTCGTGGCCTACGCGATCCCGGACCGCGACTGCGGCGGCGCATCCGAGGGCGGGGTACCAAACCTCGACGCCTACGACGGCTGGATCGACGCCTTCGCCGCAGGTCTCGGCTCCGGGCGGGTCGTGGTCGTCCTGGAGCCCGACTCGATCGCCCAGGCGGACTGTCTGGACCCGGGGCAACGGGCCGACCGGTTCGCCTCGTTGGCCCGCGCGGGACGGGTGCTGAAGGCGGCGGACCCGAGAGCCCGGGTCTACTACGACGCGGGCCACTCCGGCTGGAACCCGCCCGAGAAGCAGGCCGCCCTGCTTCGGCAGGCGGGAGCCGTCTTCGGTGACGGCGTCTTCAGCAACGTCTCCAACTTCCGTGCCACGGCCGACGAGGTCGCCTACGACCGGCGGGTCCTGGCCGCCCTCGGCGGCCCGGCGGGGCTCGGTGCCGTCATCGACACCAGCCGCAACGGCAACGGCGCGCCCGCCCACGGCGAGTGGTGCGACCCGGACGGACGGCGGATCGGGCGCACCCCCACCCTCGACACCGGCGAGGCGCGCATCGACGGCTATCTGTGGGTGAAGCCGCCGGGGGAGGCCGACGGCTGCAAGGGGGCCGCGGGCGAGTTCAGCCCGTCGTACGCCTACGAGTTGGCCTCGCCGTAGGGGAGGCCGCTGCGTCCTCTCTGTACATGAAGTTTGTTCACACTGTTGTCATGTCCACGCGCGGCCCTTACGCTCGCACGGTCCTACTCATGAACTGCGTTCACATTCGTGACCTGATGGTTAGAGGAAACGGAGTGCTCGATGAGAGGAAGATCCCGTGCCGCCGTTCTGCTGGCCGCGGTGCTGATGCTCGGAGCCGCCCTCGTGCCGTCCGCGCACGCGGCGCCCAGGGCCCCGGACACCGCCGTCCTCGACGGTGCCCGGCTCCAGCAGACGAAACTCCGCCTCGACCGGGGCGATCCCCGACTCCGGCGCCCGCTCGAAGCCTTGACGGCCCGCGCCGACACCTGGCTGGACCAGGGCCCCTGGACGGTCGTCGACAAACCGAAGCCCGCGCCCGGCGGGGACGTCCACGACTATCTGAGCCAGGCCCCCTACTGGTGGCCCTCGCAGCCCCCCACCGCCGACAACCCCTGGGGCTGCCCCTATGTCCAGCGCGACGGACAGCGCAACCCCGAGGTCGACTCCGGCACCGACCGCCAGGACGTCGAGAAGGTCTTCGACTCGACCTACGAACTGTCCCTGGCCTGGTACTACACCGGCAAGCGGGTCTACGCCGAGAAGGCCGGCCAGGTCCTGCGCACCTGGTTCCTCGACCCGGACACGCGGATGAACCCGAACCTGAACCACGCGCAGTTCATCCCCTGCAAGTACGACGGCCGGGCCATCGGCATCATCGACTTCTCGCAGTCCTACACCAGCGTCGTCGACGCCCTCGCGCTCCTCGCCACCGGCGCCCCGGGCTGGACCAGGGCCGACCGGACCGGCATGGCCCGGTGGAACTCCGCGTTCCTGGACTGGCTGAAGAACAGCGACTTCGGCCGGGAGGAGGCGGCCGCGGCCAACAACCACGGCACCTTCCACGACATGCAGCTCGCCGCGCTCGCGTACGCGACCGGCGACCGGGGCCTCGCCCGGCGGACGGTGCTCGCCGCGCGTGCGGTGCGCATCGACCCGCAGATCGCGGCCGACGGCAGCCAGCCGCAGGAGCTGACCCGCACCCGCAGCTGGCACTACTCGACCTTCGACCTGGTCGCCTACACCCGGCTCGCGGCGATCGGGCGCCATGTCGGCGTCGATCTGTGGGCGTACCGGGGCCCGGACGGGCAGAGCGTGCGCAAGGCCGTGGACTACCTGCTGCCCGCGGCGACCGGGGCCGCCGCCTGGCCGTATCCGGAGCTGGAGTTCCACCGGTACGCGGCGAGCGACATCGTGCACGCGGCGGCGGACGCGGGGGACCGGGCGGCGCGCAGGGCCGCTGCGCTGCTCGAGGCGCCGCCCGGCGGTGACCTCTGGGAGCTGCGGCCCGCCGCCGAGCAACTGGACTCGATAGCGGGCTGATCAGCCCTTCCCGACCGACGTCACCTATGTCCGCGGGCCGGGCACTGCCGCCGCCGGCGGAGCGACCTTCGCGCCGGTCCGCCGCTCGCCCCCGCGCAGCACCCCGGCGAACGCGACGAG
The DNA here is from genome assembly GCF_040295925.1 of Streptomyces sp. NPDC002588. Classification (NCBI taxonomy): domain Bacteria; kingdom Bacillati; phylum Actinomycetota; class Actinomycetes; order Kitasatosporales; family Streptomycetaceae; genus Streptomyces; species Streptomyces sp. NPDC002588. The sequence continues at coordinate 76,627 of NZ_JBEOWF010000017.1, read as the reverse complement.
CCCGCAGGCCAGGGCCGTCACCACCCCGAACGACACCACCAGGCTGGTCGCCTGCGCCACCCCGCCGATCAGACCCGGGGCGATCAGCCCGGAGGTGTACGTGATGGTCGCGACGCCCGCGATGGCCTGACTGGGGTTCGGCCCGCTGTGCCCGGCCGCTGCGAAGCACAGCGGTACGACGACGGCGATGCCGAGACCCATCAGCCCGAACCCGGCCATCGCCACCGCCGGATACCCGGCGAGCACGATCAGCACTCCGCCCAGCGCGGCCAGCGCACCGCCCGCCCGGACGGTCCGCACCGCGCCGAAGCGGTTCACCACCGCGTCGCCCGCGATCCGGGCCGCCGCCATGGTGAGCATGAAGCCGGTGGTGCAGGCCGCGGCGAGCCCGGCCGACGCCTCCAGCTGGTCGCGCAGATAGACCGCCGACCAGTCCAGGCTGGCCCCCTCGGCGAACACCGCACAGAACCCGACCGCGCCGATCAGCACCGCCGAGCGCGGCGGCAGCGCGAACCGCGGCGGTGCTTCCTCGTCCTCGGTGGGCCGGACGTCGAGCACCCAGCGGCAGACCAGCAGCCCCAGCACGGTCAGGATGGCCGCCGCCAGCGCGTGGTGCACACGCGCGTCCGAGCCCAGGTGTGCGGCGAGGGTGCCGGCCGCCGAGCCGATCAGCGCCCCCGCGCTCCACATGCCGTGCAGCCCCGACATGATCGACTTGTCGAGCCGGGTCTCCACCTCCACGCCCAGGGCGTTCATCACCACGTCGGCCATGCCCGAGGTCGCGCCGTAGGTGAACATCGCCAGGCACAGCGAGAGCAGGTTCGGGGCCAGGGACGGCAGGGTGAGCGACATCGTCCACAGGGCGAGCAGGCCGGTCAGGGCCCTGCGGCTGCCGAAGCGGTGGGTGATCCAGCCGGCCAGCGGCATCGCGCACGAGGCGCCGAACGCGGTGAACGCCAGGGCGAAGCCCAGCTGGCCCGCGCTCACCCCCGCGTGGTCCTGGATCCACGGCACGCGCGTGGCGAAGGAACCGGTGACCGCGCCGTGCACGGTGAACACGGCCGCCACGGCGTACCGGGCGCGCCGGACCTCCGACGGCGCGTGGACCACTCCGCTCATTCTTCCGCCCCTCCTGACCGCGTGCCGTCCCGACTGTGCGCGTAAACTATCAGGAACCCTGCCTGATAAATAGGGGCCGTTTCGGACCTCCGACCGTCCGGCCATGGGAGGATTCCGCGCATGCCCGCATCCCCGAGCACCGCCCGGGCCATCAACGACCGGCTCGCCCTGCGCCTCCTGCAGGACCAAGGCCCTCTGACGGCAGGGCAGTTGAAGCAGTTCACCGGCCTCTCCCGGCCCACGGTCGCCGACCTGGTCGAACGCCTCACCGCCTCCGGCCTGGTCGAGATCGCGGGCGAGACGGGCGAGCAGCGCCGCGGGCCCAACGCCAGGCTCTACGGCCTGGTCGCCGACCGCGCCCACCTGGCCGCCCTGGACGTGCGCACCGAGGGCGTCACCGTGCTCGTCTCCGACCTGGTGGGCCGGGTGCTCGCCGAGGCGTCGGTGCCGATCGGCGACGAGACGGGCACGGGGCCCGCCGTCGAACAGGCGGTGACGCTGGTCGAGCGGACGGCGAAGGAGGCGGGCGCCGACCCGCTGCACACGGTCGGCATCGGCGCGCCCGGCCTGATCGATCCGGTGAGCGGTGAGCTGCGGAACTCCTCCGGGCTGCCCGAGTGGCACCGCCGTCTGGTGGCCGCACTTCAGGAACGACTCCCGCACGCGCGCGTGAGCGTCGAGAACGAGACCAACCTCGCCGCCCTCGCCGAGCAGCGGGAGGGCGCCGCCAGGGACCGCGACACGTTCGTCCTGCTCTGGCTCGGCCACGGCACGGGCGCGGCCGTCGTCCTGGACGGCGCCCTCCGCCGGGGCGCCTCCGGGGGCACGGGCGAGATCGGCTTCCTCCCGGTACCCGGCACGGGCGCCATCCCCTCGGCCACCGACTGCGAGGGCGGCTTCCACTCCCTGGCGGGCTCGGCGGCGATCACGGCACTCGCGGCGGAACACGGCGTACCGGCTCTCGCCGAGGGTGAGGAGCCGGCCGGGGCGGCGGCGGTGCGGTGGGCGACCCGGACCCGCTCCGCCGCGGCCGAGTCCTTCCTCGACGCCCTCGCCGAGCGCATCGCCATCGGGGTCGCCTCCGTCGTCGCCGTGCTCGACCCCGGGTGCGTGGTGCTGGGCGGCGAGGTCGGGCGGACCGGCGGCGAGGAACTGGCGGACCGCGTCGCGGCGCGGCTGCGGCGGATGGCACCCCTGCCCACCGAGGTCCGGCCCAGCGCCCTCGGCGGCGGCGCGGTCCTGCGCGGCGCCCTGCTCACGGCACGCGAATCCGCCCAGGAGGAACTCTTCGGGACGCCCTGAGGGCTGTCCCGTGGGACAGCCCTCAGCGGTGCCTGCGGCTCCTGGCCGCGAGGTACTCCTCGAACGTCCGCTTCCCCACCGCCCGCTCCGGAGCCAGGTGACCCCCCGCCCGGAAACCCCGGTACGCCGCGCCCCACAGCGGTACGTGCACCACCGCCCGGCGCCTGCCGCTCGCCCTGAGAAAGGCCCGGGCCAGCGACTCGAAGGTGCGGACCTCGGGACCCGCCATGTCCTCGGCCCGTCCCGCCGGAGCGCCCCCGGCCAGCTCCGCGAGCCGGTCCGCGACCTCGGCCACCTCCACCGGCTGGTCGCGCACCCCGGCCGGCAGGACCATCACCGGCACCTTGGCCAGCCCCTCGAACAGCCGGAGCAGCAGATCGTGGAACTGGGTCGCGCGCAGCACGGTCCAGCCCAGCCCCGATTCCTCCACCAGGTTCTCCACGGCGAGCTTCGTCCTGTAGTAGCCGAACGGAACCCGGTCCACCCCGACGATCGAGATGAAGACCAGATGCCGCACCTCCGCTCCGCGCGCGGCCGCGATCAGGTTCTCCGCCGCCCGCTCGTCACCCCCGCGCGGAGTGCTGGCACAGTGCACGACCGTGTCCGTGCCGGCCATGGCCGCGTCCAGTGCCGGCCCGCCCTCCCGCAGGTCGACGCCGTACGGCCGGCTGTGCCGGCTCAGCACCCGTACCTCGTGCCCGTCCGCCCGCAGCCGCTCGGCCACGAGCCGTCCGAGGGTTCCGGTCCCGCCGGTCACCAGGATGGTGGTCATACCGCTTCGCCCCTTCGGACACCGGGCGCTCACGGGTGGAACACCCTTCCCAAGGTGAGACCGGACGGTCTCGCGGAATCCCGCGGACCCCGGCGCTCACACCGGCTGACGTCGAACGGAGTCAAGCTTGTCCGGGTTCGCCACGGCCCGCACGCCGGCGAGAAGACGGGCCCGGCGACGGGCAAGGGCCGTCCATCACCGCCGCCGGACCGCCCCCGCGACCCTAAGAGGACTAGACCAGCACGTCAACAAGTACGGACCAATCGTCAAACGGGGAACCCGAACGCGGAGTTGGGGCCTGCGCGCCTCGCCCGAAAGGTCCAGCGAGAGGCTCTGTGAGCCACCCCACATCCATCGCCCGTATGGACGACGATCCGCCGTGGCACACTGGCCGTGTACCTAAAGCAGCGCACTCCGGGGTCGGTGAAAGTCCGAACCGGCGGTTACAGTCCGCGACCCGGTCACTTCCAGTGGCCGGTTGACCAGGTGAAATTCCTGGACCGACGGTTAAAGTCCGGATGGGAGGCAGTGCGCGGCGGGCGGGCATTCGTGCGCGCCGCCGTATGTGTACTCGTCCAGGCGGACGAGTCTGTCGGCGTCGCCCCCAATGTCCTCGCCCGTGTCTGCTGTCGTCATCGACAGGCCCCGGAGTCCGTGCCCCAATGAGGCAGGAGGACCCGGGAAGTGTTCACCGGAATCGTCGAAGAGCTGGGTGAGGTCACCGCCGTCGAGGACCTCGGCGACGCCTCCCGCTTCCGTCTGCGCGGCCCCGTCGTCACCGACGGCGCGAAGCACGGCGACTCCATCGCCGTGAACGGGGTCTGTCTCACCGTCGTCGAGCACGAGGGCGACGAGTTCACCGCCGATGTCATGGCGGAGACCCTCGTCCGCTCCAGCCTCCGCACCCTGACCGTCGGCTCCCGCGTCAACCTCGAACGCCCCACCGCCGTCGGCGACCGCCTCGGCGGGCACATCGTGCAGGGCCATGTCGACGGCACCGGCCAGGTCCTGGAGCGCAAGCCCTCCGAGAACTGGGAGATCGTCAAGGTCTCCCTCCCCGCCGAACTCGCCCGGTACGTGGTCGAGAAGGGCTCCGTCACCGTCGACGGCATCAGCCTCACGGTCGTCGAGGCCGGCCCCGACTACTTCACCGTCAGCCTCATCCCCACCACCCTCGCCCTGACCACGCTCGGCCTCAAGCAGCCCGGCGACCCGGTCAACCTCGAGGTGGACATCGTCGCCAAGTACGTCGAGCGGCTGCTGGCGACGACGACAGGTCGGGGAGCGGACAAGTGAACGGGCTCAACTCCGAGGCGTTCACCCTCCTCGACCAGCACATCATCTGGTCGGACATGATCGGCAACATCCTCGGTCTGATCACCCTCGCCCTCGGCTGGCGCCGCTCCCTGCTGACCTGGCCGGTGCAGTTCCTCTCCGGCCTGGTCCTCTTCACCGCCTTCTACGGCCACCTGGCGGGCAGCGCCGGCAAGCAGGTCGTCGTCATGGCGGTGGCGCTGTACGGCTGGTGGCAGTGGAACCGGAACAAGGGCCAGTCGGGCGACGGCCACATCGTCCCCCGCTTCGCCACCTGGACCGAGCGCGCGTCGATGCTCGGTGCCGCCGCGGTCGGCACGGTCGCGGTGGCCCTCCTCTTCAAGGCCCATCCGTCCCTGTCCTGGGACCCCTGGCCGGACGCCTACATCTTCGTCGGCACCGTCGTCGCCATGTACGCCCAGGCGCGCGGCATGGTCGAGTTCTGGATCGCCTGGCTCCTCGTCGACCTCGTCGGTGTCCCCCTCAACTTCGCCAACGGCTACGCCTTCTCCGGCTTCGTCTACGTCATCTACGGCGCGCTCGTCCTGTGGGGCATGCGCGACTGGTGGCTGCGCTCCCGCAAGGCGGCGCGGCCCGCTCTGGAAGGAGCGCCGGCATGAGCACGGCACCGATCCTGTACCGCACCGAGGACCTGGAAGACCTCACCCTCGACCCCGTCGAGCAGGCCATCGCCGACATCGCGGCCGGCCGTCCCATCGTGGTCGTCGACGACGAGGACCGCGAGAACGAGGGCGATCTCGTCGTCGCCGCCGAGAAGGCGACCCCCGAGATCGTCGCCTTCATGATGAGCGAGTGCCGCGGCCTGATCTGCGCCCCCATGGAGGGCGACGAGCTCGACCGGCTGAAGCTCCCGCAGATGGTGGAGGACAACACCGAGTCGATGAGGACCGCCTTCACGGTCTCCGTCGACGCCTCCGCCGCCCACGGCGTCACCACCGGCATCTCCGCCGCCGACCGCGCCACCACCCTTCAGCTGCTGGCGAGCGGCGACGCGGAGCCGACGGACCTCGTCCGCCCCGGCCACGTCTTCCCCCTGCGGGCCAGGCCGGGCGGTGTCCTCACCCGCAACGGCCACACCGAGGCCGCCGTCGACCTCGCCCGCCTCGCCGGACTGCGCCCGGCCGGCGCGATCGTCGAGATCGCGGGCGAGGACGGCCGGATGCTCCGCCTGCCCGAACTGATCCCGTTCGCCCGCAAGCACGGCCTGACGATCATCTCCATCGAGGACCTGATCGCCTACCGCCGCGACGCCGAGCCGACGGTCCGCCGCGAGGCCGAGACCCGGCTGCCCACCGCCCACGGCACCTTCACCGCCTACGGCTACCGCTCCACCACCGACGGCGTCGAGCACGTCGCCCTGGTCCACGGCGACCTCGGCGACGGCAAGGACGTCCTGGTCCGCGTCCACTCCGAATGCCTGACCGGCGACATCTTCGCCTCCCAGCGCTGCGACTGCGGCCCCCAGCTCGACGCGTCCCTGGAACGCATCCAGAGCGAGGGCCGGGGCGTCGTCGTCTACCTGCGCGGACACGAGGGCCGGGGCATCGGCCTGCTGTCGAAGCTGCGGGCCTACGAACTCCAGGAGCAGGGCCACGACACCCTCGACGCCAACCTGGAACTGGGCCTGCCCGCCGACGCCCGCGACTACGGCGCCGGCGCGCAGATCCTCACCGACCTCGGCGTGCGCAGCGTCCGGCTGATGACCAACAACCCCGAGAAGACCGAGGCGCTCGGCCGGCACGGCATCGAGGTCACCGAGCGCGAGCCGATGCCCGTCCAGGCGGGCGAGCACAACATCCGCTACCTGCGCACCAAGCGGGACCGGATGGGACACGACCTGCCCTGGCTGGACACGGCCCCCGTGTCCCCCTGCGGCAACCAGTAAGACCCCCGTAAGACCCGTAAGGCCCGTAGGACCCTTAAGAACAGCACTGAGGAGAGACGTGAGCGGCAAGGGCGCACCGGAGCTGTCCGTACGCAATGTGGGTGACCTCAGGGTCGCCGTCATCGCGGCGCAGTGGCACGAGAAGGTGATGGACGGTCTGGTCGACGGCGCCCTGCGCGCCCTGCACGACCTGGGCATCGACGAGCCGACCCTGCTCCGGGTGCCCGGCAGCTGGGAGCTCCCGGTCGTCGCCAAGGTCCTCGCGGGCCGCGGCTACGACGCGATCGTCGCCCTCGGCGTCGTCATCCGCGGCGGCACCCCGCACTTCGAGTACGTGTGCCAGGGCGTCACCCAGGGCCTCACCCAGGTCTCCGTGGAGACCGGCGTCCCCGTCGGCTTCGGCGTACTCACCTGCGACACCGAGGAGCAGGCCCTGGACCGGGCCGGTATCGAGGGCTCCCACGAGGACAAGGGACACGAGGCGGTGACGGCGGCGGTGGCGACCGCGGCCATCCTCCGCTCAGTATCCGAACCCTGGAGGTAGGCCACCCGGCACAACGGCTAGGGTGGGCAGCACCATGTCCAAGAAGACGTTCGAGGAGCTCTTCTCCGAGCTCCAGCAGAAGGCCGCCACCGGCGACCCCGCCACTTCCCGCACCGCCGAACTGGTCGGCAAGGGCGTCCATGCCATCGGCAAGAAGGTCGTCGAAGAGGCCGCCGAGGTCTGGATGGCCGCCGAGTACGAGGGCAAGGAGGCGGCCGCCGAGGAGATCTCGCAGCTCCTCTACCACGTCCAGGTGATGATGGTCGCCCGCGGAATCTCGCTGGACGACGTCTACGCCCACCTGTGAACCCATTTCCGACACACCGCACTCTCCACGCAAAGGAAGCCGACCTCATGCTGCGCATCGCCGTCCCCAACAAGGGTTCCCTGTCAGGCCCTGCGGCGGACATGCTGCATGAGGCCGGCTACCAGCAGCGCCGCGAGTCCAAGGAACTGCGGATCGTCGACCCGGTCAACGAGGTGGAGTTCTTCTACCTCCGCCCCCGCGACATCGCGATCTACGTCTCCTCCGGCCGCCTCGACATCGGCATCACCGGCCGTGACCTGCTGATCGACTCGGGGGCCAACGCCGAGGAGATCCTCCCGCTCGGCTTCGCCCGCTCCACCTTCCGCTTCGCCTCCAAGCCGGGCCAGGCCGGCGGCGTCGAGGACCTCAAGGGCAAGACGGTCGCCACCTCCTACGAGGGCATCGTCGCCAAGCACCTCGCGGACCACGGCGTCGACGCCTCCGTCGTCCACCTCGACGGAGCCGTCGAGACCGCCATAGAGCTGGGCGTCGCCGAGGTCATCGCCGACGTCGTCGAGACCGGGACCTCGCTGCGCAACGCGGGCCTGGAGGTCTTCGGCGAGCCCATCATGAAGTCCGAGGCCATCGTGATCCGCCGCACCGGCGCGGACACCGAGGAGGCCGCCGAGCCGAAGGTCCAGCAGTTCCTGCGCCGCCTCCAGGGCGTCCTGGTCGCCCGGACCTACGTGATGATGGACTACGACTGCCGCGTCGAGCAGCTCGAGAAGGCCGTCGCGCTGACCCCTGGCCTGGAGTCACCGACCGTCTCCCCGCTGCACAACGAGGGCTGGGTCGCCGTCCGCGCCATGGTCCCCGCCAAGGAGGCCCAGCGGATCATGGACGACCTGTACGACATCGGCGCCCGCGCCATCCTGACCACGGCCATCCACGCCTGCCGCCTCTGACCTCGACCGGGAACATGTCCGACCTCCCTGGCAGCGATCTGCCCACCCTGCCCGTCACCTTCCGGCCGGGCCGCACCCGCGCGGTGCTGCTCACGGCCGGGGTGGCGATCCTCCTCGTCATCTCCGCCATCGCCATGCTGCTGGAGAAACTCGGCCCGGGGGAGCGGCTCAGCTTCGTCCTGACCGGCGCCCTCATCTTCGGGGTGCTGGCCCGGCTCGCCCGGGTTCGGGTGGTCGCCGACGACTCCGGGGTCACCGTCCTGAACATCGCGAGCAGCCGCCGTCTGGACTGGGCCGAGATCATCCAGGTGAACCTCCGTCCGGGCGACCCCTGGGTGTTCCTCAACCTCACCGACGGCACCAGCCTGCCCGCGCTCGGCATCCAGCCCGGCATCGACAAGCAGCAGGCCATCGCCGACGCGCGGGCGCTGCGCGCGCTCGTCGAGAGCCGCTCCGTCCTGGACCCCGAAGCGTCCACAGAGCAAGATCAGGGCTGACTCGGGGACATCCACCCTGCCGCACAGGCCCCTGTCTTGATTAATCTGGTGACGGAGGCGTTCCCCTTTGCCCTCCGCCCCTGTCGTGCCCTGCCCGGCGCACAGGGGTTCCTGCTACCCGAGGAGTGACCCTCTCCGGCGATGGACGGTTCGTCCTGTAGTACCTGCGCCGCCCCCATCCGACATGGTTCGGAGGCGGCGGCATCATGACCATCCCCCTGCTGCTCCTGGCAGCCGCCTTCCTGCTCATCCTCGCCAACGGCTTCTTCGTGGCCGCCGAGTTCGGCCTCGTCACGGTCGAGCGCCCGGACGCGGAGAAGGCCGCCGCCGAGGGGGACAAGCGAGCCCGTACGGTCGTGGAGTCCCTCAAGGAGCTGTCCTTCCAGCTCTCCGGCACCCAGCTCGGCATCACCATCACCTCCCTCGTCGTCGGCATGCTCGCCGAACCGGCGCTCGCGGAGCTGCTGCGCATCCCGTTCACCGCGATCGGCATCCCCGAGGGCGCCGTCTCCGGTGTCGCCGTGGTCGTCGGCATGCTGCTGGCCTCCGCCGTCCAGATGGTGATCGGCGAACTCGTGCCCAAGAACTGGGCGGTGTCCAAGCCCCTGCAGGTCGCGCGGTTCGTCGCGGGCCCGCAGCACACCTTCTCCCGCGTCTTCCGGCCGGTGATCGCGGCCCTCAACACCGTCGCCAACCGGCTGGTGCGCGCCCTCGGCGTGGAGCCCACCGAGGAGCTGGCCTCCGCCCGCACACCCGGTGAACTGGTCTCCCTGGCCCGCCACTCGGCCCAGGCCGGAGCACTCGAACAGGACACGGCCGACCTCTTCGTGCGGACCCTGTCCCTGGCCGAGCTGACCGCGCAGCACGTCATGACCCCGCGCGTGAAGGTCAGCGCCCTGCAGTCCTCCGCGACCGCCGAGGACGTGGTCAACCTGACCCGCGCCACCGGCCTGTCCCGCTTCCCCGTCTACCGCGAGAAGATCGACGAGATCGTCGGCATGGCCCACCTCAAGGACGCCCTCGCCGTCCCCGTCCACGACCGGCTGCGCACCCCGGTCGTCCGGATCGCCCGCCCGGCGCTGCTGGTCCCCGAGACCCTGCCCGTCCAGCCGCTGCTGGCCCGGCTGCGCAGCGAGCAGCCCATCGCCGTCGTCGTCGACGAGTACGGCGGCACGGCCGGAGTGGTCACCCTCGAGGACATCGTCGAGGAGATCGTCGGCGAGGTCCGCGACGAGCACGACGGACAGGACTCCCCCGAACTCGCCGCCGCCCCGCCCGAGGACGGCAGGCCCGCCTGGGACGTCGACGGCAGCTGCCGGGTCGACACCCTCCAGCGCATAGGCCTGGAAGTGCCCGAGGGGCCGTACGAGACGGTCGCCGGACTCGTCGCCGACCTGCTCGGCCGGATCCCCGCCGTCGGCGACCGGGCCGAACTGCCCGGCTGGCGCCTCTCGGTGCGCCGGATCGGCCACTACCGGGCCGAGCGGGTCCGGCTGGTCCGTACCGGTCAGGTCGTGGAGGTAGCCCGATGAGTGTCGTCCAACTCGCCTTCGCCGCCCTGCTCGTGCTGACCAACGGGTTCTTCGTCGGCGCCGAGTTCGCCCTCGTCTCCGTCCGCCGCAGCCAGATCGAGCCCCTGGGCACCGCCCGGGCCCGCCAGGTCCTCTACGGCCTGGAGCGGCTGCCGCAGATGATGGCCGCCGCCCAGTTCGGCATCACCGTCTGCTCCCTCACCCTGGGCGCCGTCGCCGAACCGACGGTCGCCGAACTGCTGGAGCCGCTCTTCGAGTGGATCCGCCTTCCGCACGGCATGATCCACCCGCTGGGCTACGTCATAGCCCTGGCCGCGGTGGTCTTCTTCCACCTCGTCATCGGCGAGATGGTCCCGAAGAACCTCGCCATGGCCGCACCGGAGAAGGCCGCGCTGTGGCTCAGCCCCGGCCTGGTCGCCTTCGCCAGGGTGTGCCGGCCGATCACCGTGGCCCTCGGCGCCTGCGCCCAGGGCATCCTCAAACTGTTCCACGTCGAGCCCAAGGACGAGGTCGAGGCCGTCGTCACCAGTGAGCAGCTCAACCGGCTGCTGGAGGACTCCGGTCAGGCCGGGCTGCTCGACCCCGAGGAGCGGGAGCGCCTGGAGGACGCGCTGGAGCTGGGCTCCCGCCCGGTGACCGACGTCCTGCTGGGCCGCGAGTCCCTGGTCACGGTCAGCCCCTCGGTCACCCCCGGGGAGATCGTCGAACTGACCGCCCGCACCGGCTACTCCCGCTTCCCCGTCGCCGCGGAGAACGGCGCCTTCATGGGCTACCTCCATGTGAAGGACGTCCTCGACGCGGAGGACTCCGAGCGGGCGGTTCCGCAGCAGGTCTGGCGCCCCATGACGACCCTGCGCTCGGAACTCCCCCTGGACGACGCCCTGACGGTGATGCGCCGCGCGGCCACCCACCTCGCCCAGGTCGCGGACGCCTCCGGCAAGGTGCTCGGCCTGGTCGCCCTGGAGGACGTGCTCGAACTGCTGGTGGGCGAGGTCAGGGACCCCGCACACCGCGAGGTGCCCGACGTCCGGCTGACCGAGCCGAGGGTGAGCGACGAGCCCGAGGAGGCCATGGCGACCCGGCGGTGAAGCCGAGCGTCCCCGCCGGATACCCTCACCGGGTGAACACCTACTGGCACGTCGTTCTGCCGCCGCTCGGCGCCTGACCGGGCGCCGACGACGGTTTGATCCCCGGCCCCGACCGGCCCGCAGGGCGGTCGGGGGCCGTGGCCGTGCGCCCGTTTCGGATCGAGTCCCAGACGCATTCGACGACGGAAGACCACGACTGTGCCGAACCGCACCTCCCCCCTTGCTCCCGGGCGCCCGGAAGCCGCCGGACCGCGGCCGTCCCGCGCCGGATTCCTCGGCGGTCCCGCGCCCATCCTCACCTCGGCCGTGCTGTGGGGTACGACCGGGACCGCTGCTTCCCTGGCCCCCGCAGGCGCACCGGCCGCGGCCATCGGCTGCGCGGGCCTCGTCCTCGGCGGCCTCCTGCTGTTCCTCACCTCCCGAGGCGCCCGCTCGCTGCCCGCCGCCTGCACACGTGCCGAGCGCCCGCTGCTCGTCCTGGGCGCACTGGCCGTGGCCGGATATCCCGTCACCTTCTACCCGGCCGTGGCCCGGACCGGGGTGGCCGTGGCCACCGTGATCGCGCTGGGCAGCGCACCGGTCTTCGCCGGCCTGCTGTCCTGGCTCGCCGGACAGGGCCGCCCGACGGCACGCTGGACCGCCGCCACCGCGGCCGCCGTCCTCGGCTGCACCCTGCTCGTCCTGGGTCCCGGGCTCACCGCCGCCACTCCGATGGACCTGACGGGTGTGGCGCTCGCCGCGTGCGCAGGACTGTCGTACGCCGCGTACTCGCTGATCGGCGGCACGCTCATCACGCGCGGACACTCCTCCGACGCGGTGATGGGCATGCTGTTCGGCGCCGCCGCGCTGCTCGCCGCGCCGCTCGTGCTGTCCGTCGACACGCACTGGCTGACCACCGGCCGGGGCACGGCCGTGGCCGGCTATCTCGCCCTGTTCACGGTCTGCCTCGCCTACCGGTTCTTCGGGTACGGACTGCGCCGCACCCCCGCGTCGTCGGCCACCTCGCTGACCCTGGCCGAGCCCGCCGTCGCGGCGGTCCTGGGCGTCACCGTCCTCGGTGAACGCCTCCCGGCCGTGTCCTGGTGCGGCCTGGCCGTCCTCGCCCTGGGACTGGTCCTGCTGACCTTCCCGGTGGGAGCGGGACGCGGGGAGCGGTAGCGGGGACGAGGGCGGGGCCCGGGGCGGGCGGCGCTGACAGGGACCGGTGGCCGGGTCCGCCGGCTGGGACCGGCGGCTCACATGGCCGACGGATCCTGCGGCCCCCGGCCCGACAGCACCTCTCCGTACGCCTGCATCAGGTCCGGCAGGCGCAGGGTGGACAGGTCGTCCCGGGTCAGCCCGCCGGGATATGTCGACAGCCGCAGATCCCGGTACGCGCAGCTCTTCTCGTACAGCGTCCGCAGGAACCGCCCGTTGCCCAGCTCGTCGATCCACCCCTGGTCGACGACGTGTCCGGCGATCGAGCGCAACTCGTCCAGCGCCTCCTCGTCCCACACGTCGCCGTTCTCCGCGGCCAGCACCTCGCCGATGGAGGTGAGTTCGAGGGGACGGTAGGAGGGGAAGTCGACGCGGGTCGTGAAGCGCGACGACAGCCCGGGGTTCGCGGCGAGCAGCCGGTCCATGCCCTCCGGATAGCCGGCCAGGATCACCACCAGGTGGTCCCGGTTGTCCTCGGCCCGCTTCAGCAGCACCTGCAGCGCCTCGTCGCCGTACGCGTCGCCCTTGCCGTAACCCGAGTTGGACAGCGAGTACGCCTCGTCCACGAAGAGGACGCCGCCGAGGGCGGAGTCGATCAGCTCGTTGGCCTTGACCGCGGTCTGGCCCAGGTACTCGCCGACCAGATCGGCCCGCTGGGCCTCCACGAGATGGTCGCCGCCGAGCAGACCGAGGGCGTAGAAGACCCGGCCGAGGATCCGGGCGACCGTGGTCTTGCCGGTGCCGGACGGCCCGGAGAAGACGAAGTGCCGTTTCGGCGGCTGGACCGGAAGGCCCTGCCCGGCCCGCAGCCGGGCCATGTTGAGCTGCGCGGACAGGGCCTTGACCTGGCGTTTCACCGGTTCGAGACCCACCATGCGCTCCAGTTCGGCGAGCGCCTCCTCGAGTAGCACCGGATCGGTGGGGCCGGCGGGCAGCGGCGACGGCACAACGGTCTTCGCGCGCACCACCGGGTCCGTGACCGACGGCAGCGGGCCGACGGGCGGCAGGTCGGACGGCTCCGGGAGCCTCAGGTCCCGGCCCTCCGTGCCGAACAGCGGGTCGAGGGAGTCCGGCCCGTCCCCGACGTCCTGTCCGACGCCGGTGAGCGTGATCGCCGCGAGGTCCGCCGGATCGTCGTAGCCGTCGCCCTCGGCGATCGCGGCGAGCCGGGCGGAGGTGTCCATGAAGGCCGGATCGACGCGGTGGACCGCCCGGTACAGGGGGAGCGCGGCGGCCGAGCGGCCGGTGCCCTCGTGGGCCCGGGCCAGCCAGTAGCGCAGCTCCTTGCGCTGCGGCTGCTCGCTGCGGCAGCGCATCAGCGCGGCGGACAGGAGCGGTTCGGCCTGCCCGTACATCTCCAGCCGGACCCGGGCCATCCCGCCGAACAACCCGGCCTCGATGCCGAGCAGCGGATCGTCCAGGAGCGGGTCGGTGTGCCGGACGAGCTGGTCCCAGTCCTTGACCAGATAGGCCCGGCAGGCGTGCAGGAAACGCACCTGGTGGTCGGTGTCGATGGGAGGCAGCCCGGCGAGCGCCCGGTCCAGCTCGGGGACGTGCCGGCCGTCCAGCCAGTGCGAGGCGTGCGCGAGCAGCAGGTCACGCGGGCTCTCCAGGACCGGCTGTACCCACCAGCCCAGCCAGTACCAGGAGTTGAGCGTACGGCGGTGCCGGGTGCGCTGTTCGCCGAAGCGGTCGCGGTGCCGGAACATCCTGAGCAGCGCGGTCGTCGTGTCGACGCGCAGCGCGTGGAGTCCGAGCCAGCCGTCGGCCATCCCGGGATCGATCCGCACCGCGGTGCGGAACTCCTCCTCCGCCTGCGGATAGGCGCCCATGGTGTAGGCGTCCACGCCTCTCAGCCAGGCGAGGTCGGCCGGAGCCTCGAGGCCCCGTGTGCCGAAGTCCATCACGTCCCCCACAAACCGTGCCCCCGTCGGTCTGCCACCGGGCTCCCGCCCGGTGGCTGCCTTGGTCGAACCGCTGTGCCGCGGACCGGAGTTGCAAGGTGCGCGCAGCAAGTCGACAGGTCGCACCGAGGGCATGGTACCTGCGGGAGCGGTGCCCATCGAAGGGTGCCGTACCGGCCGTTTGGCGAGGTGGGAGCAGATGGGGCGCACTCGGACGCGGTGACCCTCGGTGAGCGAACGGCGCCTCGGCGCGTCCGGAAAACGGGGCTGAGGGCGGGCTGAGGGCAGAACGAAGCCCCCGATCACGGGGGAACAACCGGGGGCTTCGCGACTTGGGGTGGCAGCCATGGCCACACATTGAGAACGTAAGTCCTGTACGGGCCGCCGGTCAAGCGCAGTTGAGGCAGTTGGCGAAGTTCCGACGCAGGCCCCTTCACCTGTTCACCACTTCGCGGGTGGTCCGTCACGATGGGTGACATCCGGGTGGGGGAGGGGGTCCGTCGCGGGCCCCGGCAGTACCTCGTACCCCTCGTCCAACTGCCGTACCAGCAGGTCGGAATGGGGGCGCGAAGGGTCGCGCGCGAAGTGCCTGGCCTCCGCCCGGACCCAGCCGTCCCAGAACTCCCGCTGTTCCTCCCCGTCCCGCGCCCGCCCTCGTGCCCAGGACTCCTCGCGCGGCAGATCCAGCCACAGCAGGCAGGCCAGGTGCGGCCGCACGGCACGGCGGCCAGCGCCGACGCCCTCGATCAGGACGACGGGGGCCGCCGGCAGCGGCCGGGGCGGTCCGAAGCGGCGGGCGTGCCAGTCGTAGGCGGCGTAGTGCGCGGTCTCGCCGCGGCGGTAGGGCTCGATCACCTGCGTGGCGAGCCGCCCGGTCCACCCGAACAGCGCGTCGTGGCTGGCGATGTCGTCGAGGTGCAGCACCGGTGCCCCGCCGAGCGCCTCGGCCAGCCGGCCGGCGAAGGTGGACTTCCCTGAGCCGGCGTGTCCGTCCACCGCGACCAGGCGGACCGGGCCGCAGGACGGGGGGAGCCGGCGGAGCCGGGAGGCTAGCTGGTGGATGGCGGGTCCTGGGGCGTGGCGGAAAGTGCGGGGGTGCGGCCGGTGAGTCTAGTGCTCCGGCAGGCGACGTTCGCGCGACGGGGCGAACGTCGTCTGCCGGAGCACCGATGCGGGCGAATGGCGGAAAAGTGAGGGCGGGCCGGGCGGAGCGGCGGGTGCGACACGGCGGAGGCGACGGTGCTGGTCGGTGGGGCCGCCTGCGTCCATAGTGGGCGCACAGCCGTGCACCGGACAGCCTGGGGGTCCTCCCGCCCATGAGCAGCACCGACAAGTTCTCCCGAGGGGCCGATCAGGAGGCCGGACGGGCCGCACGGTCGGCCGAGCGGCCGTCCCGCCGGTCCGTCCTCGCCGCCGCGGTCGCCGCCGCCGTGGCGGGGAGCGCCGGCCCCGCGGCCACCGCCGTCGCCGCCGACACCGACCCGGCCGTCGCCGCGGACGCCGAATCCGCCCCGGCCCGTCCCGTCGAGCACCACTCCTGGCTCACGTACGCCGACTGGAGCACCGGCACGGCGGGCGGCACCCGGGCCGTCGCGGCCGCCCGTCCGGGCCTGGTCATCGGCGCACCCCTCGGCACCGTCGACTACTCCGACCCGCACACCGGGGCCACCGCCCCCTGGGAGTACGCGACCTGGACCTCCCCCGTCCACCGCCTCGCCGTTCCCGCCACCGAGGCGATCCCCTCCTGGAACGCGAGCACCCCGGCGGGCACCTGGCTCCAGGTCGAGCTGACGGCCACGTACTCCGACGGGACCGACACCCCCTGGTACGTGATGGGCCGCTGGGCCTCCGGCGACCAGGACATCAAGCGGACCTCCGTCGACGGCCAGACCGACGGCAGAAGCACCGTCTGGACCGACACCCTGGCGATCGACGACGCCTCGACGGGCCTGCGCCTCGCCGCGTACCGGGTCCGGCTGACCCTGTACCGCCGCCCCGGCACGACCCCCACCCCGACCGTGTGGCGGCTGGGCGTCATGGGCTCCGACGTCCCGGACCGCTTCACCGTCCCGGCCACCGCGGCGGGCCTCGCGCGCGAACTGGCCGTCCCGCGCTACTCCCAGGAGATCCACAAGGGCCAGTACCCGGAGTACGACAACGGCGGCGAGGCCTGGTGCAGCCCCACCTCCTCGCAGATGATCATCGAGTACTGGGGCGGCCGGCTGGCCCCCGCCCAGCTGAAGTGGGTCGACCCCGCCTACGCCGACCCGCAGGTGTGCCACGCGGCCCGGCACACCTACGACCACCAGTACGCCGGCTGCGGCAACTGGCCGTTCAACGCCGCCTACGCGGCCACCTTCACGGACCTCCAGGGAGTGGTGACCCGGCTCGCCTCCCTCACCGACCTGGAAACCCTGATCGAGGCCGGTATCCCCGCCATGACGTCCCAGTCCTTCCTGAAGGAGGAGCTCACGGGAGCCGGGTACGGCACCGCCGGACATCTGATGACAGTGATCGGCTTCACCGCCGACGGCGATGTGATCGCGAACGACCCGTACTCCGCGGACGACGCGGCGGTGCGGCGGGTCTACCGGCGGCGGGAGTTCGAGAACATCTGGCTGCGGACCAGACGCCACAACGCGGAGGGCAAGGTCGTCTCCGGCACGGGTGGGGTCTGCTACCTCTACTTCCCGGTCCGGCCGAGCGCCCGCCGGCGCGCGGCGCTGGAGGCGGTCGGCGTGCGCGTGTGAGCAAGCTCTCGGCCGCAAAAGCCCTGATCGGTGGCAAGGTGGACAGAACGGAACCTGTCGCCCCCACCCCAGCGAGAGATCATGACCGCACACGCCGCCACGACCGCCCGCACCCGGACCGCCCGCACCCGGACCGCCCGCACCCGGACCGGCGGCCCCCGGGGTGACGACCCGAAGATCGTCGAGCACCTGATGGGCTGGGTCCTCGTCGTGGTCGTCGCGATGCTCGTGACGCAGCTGGGACTGCTCTGACCGCCCGTTTCGGGCGGGACCGATGTGACCTGACCCACGGTTTCGACCTGACATACTGACGTCGTCCCGCCGACCGTTGGAGACCAGGGTCGAAATTGAATATCAGCCAACAGCGTGATGCCGCCCGGCCCCGGGCGCGGGGAACCGAGCGCTCACTGGCGCGCCGCGCCGAACTCATCACCATCGGGCGCAAGTTGTTCGCCGACACGTCCTACGACGCGCTCTCGATGGACGACATCGCCCGGCAGGCGCACGTCGCCAAGGGGCTGATCTACTACTACTTCCAGTCCAAGCGCGGTTACTACCTGGCGATCGTCCAGGACTCCGTCGCCGACCTGGTCTCCTTCGCCGCGAGCGGCCTCGAACTGCCCCAGATGGACCGCGTCCAGCGCACCATCGACGGCTATCTGCGCTACGCGGAGCACAACCAGGCCGCCTACCGGACGATCGTCAGCGGGGGCGTCGGCTTCGACACCGAGGTGCAGGCCATCCGGGACGGGGTGCGCGCGGCGATCGTCGCCACCATCGCCGAGGGCGCCTACGGCAGCAGCGACGTCCCGCCGCTGCCCCGGATGGCCCTGCTGTCCTGGGTGTGCAGCGTGGAGGGCGCCACCCTCGAATGGATCGACCGGCCGGAGCTCTCCCGCGAGGTCATGTGCGACCTGCTGGTGAAGACCATGGGCGGCGCCCTGCGCGCGATCGAGGAGATCGACCCCGCCTTCCCGGCGCCCAAGCAGGTCCGCCGGGACTGAGCACGCCGGGGGGCGGAGAACCGTGGTCCTCCGCCCCCCGGAACCTGCCCTGGTTCCGTCCTGCCGAGGTCAGTTGATCGCTCGGATCAGCTCACCGTTCGCGGTGTCCCCGCTCAGCTCCCAGAAGAACGTGCCGCCCAGGCGCTGGGCGTCCTTGTACTTCATCTTCCCCTTGATGGTCTGCGGGGTGTCGTAACTCCACCAGTCGCTGCCGCACTTGGCGTAGGCGGTGCCGCCGACCGTGCCGGTCGCGGGGCAGGTGGTCTTGAGGACCTTGTAGTCCTCGCTGCCGGCCTCGTACGTTCCGGCCGCCGGCCCGGTCGCCGTGCCGCCCGGCTTCGCCTGGGTGACGCCGGTCCAGCCGCGCCCGTAGAAGCCGATGCCGAGGAGCAGCTTCTGCGAGGGAATGCCCAGGCTCTTGAGCTTGGCGATCGTGCTTGCGGTGTCGAAGCCCTGCTGCGGGATGCCGGGGTAGGAGTGCAGCGGCGAGTGCGGGGCCGTGGGGCCGGTGGCGGACCAGGCGCCGAAGTAGTCGTACGTCATCGGGTTGTACCAGTCGACGTACCGTGCCGCGCCCGCGTAGTCCGTCGCGTCGATCTTGCCGCCGCTGGTGGCGTCGGCCGTGATGGCCGCCGTGATCAGCTCGTGCTTGCCGAACCTGTCCCGCAGCGCCTTCATGACGTCCCGGTATGCCTCCCGGCCGCTGGTGTCGCAGGTGAGGCCGCAGGCGTTCGGGTACTCCCAGTCGATGTCGATGCCGTCGAAGACGTCCGCCCACTTGGAGTTCTCGACCAGGTCGTAGCAGGACTTCGCGAAGGCCGCCGGGTCCTTGGCCGCCTCACCGAAGCCGCCCGACCAGCTCCAGCCGCCGAAGGACCAGATGACCTTGAGGTTCGGGTGCAGCTTCTTCAGCTTGCGCAGCTGGTTGAAGTTGCCGCTGAGCGGCTGGTCCGCGGTGTCGGCGACGCCGTCCACCGACTCCTCGGCGGTGAACGGCCGGTCGGTGTCCGCCCAGGAGTCGCCGAGGGCGCACTTGCCGTCGGTGACGTTGCCGAAGGCGTAGTTGATGTGGGTCAGCTTGTCCGCGGAGCCCGAGGTCTCGATGTTCTTGACGTAGTACTGGCGGCCGTAGATGCCCCAGTCGGTGAAGTAGCCGACGACCTTGGAGCCGGCCGCCTGTGCCGACTCGTCGGGGTGGGCCGTGGCGGTGCTCGCGCCGGCCAGCAGGGCGGCGCCGAGGGCCGCGCAGCCGGCGGTGGCCATGAGCGCCCGGAGCCGGGAGTGGGAACGGGAGTGGTGCGGGGTGTGCATCGGGTGTCTCCTCGCAAGGGACAGGGAGGGGATCGCACGCCGATTGGCATGAACGCGGGGAGGCGTTGGAGTGAAGGTAAGAGGACTAGACCACTCGGGTCAATGGTTTGGACCAATCGAGTAAGTGCCGGCGGTACGGCGGGGGCGGTCCGCGGGCATACTCCCTGCGTCCGGCCACGGGTCGGCCAGGGAGGAGGGCGGCACCATGACCGATCGTGCGCAGGCACCGGTGGACCGCCTCCTGCCCACGGACGAGGCCCGGGACCTCGTCGCGCTCGCCCGGGACATCGCCAGGCGCGAGATCGCCCCGGTGGCCGCCGAGGAGGAGGACGCGGGACGCTTCCCGCGCGAACTGTTCACCCTTCTGTCCGCATCGGGGCTGCTCGGCCTGCCTTACGACTCCGCGTACGGCGGCGGCGACCAGCCCTACGAGGTCTACCTACAGGTCCTGGAGGAACTGGCCGCGGCCCGGCTCACCGTCGGGCTCGGGATCGGCGTCCACACGCTGGCGGCCTACGCTCTCGCCGCCCACGGCACCGAGGAGCAGCGGGCCGCGCACCTGCCCGCGGTGCTGGGCGGCGGGCTGCTCGGCGCCTACTGCCTGTCCGAGCCGTCCTCCGGCTCGGACGCCGCCGCGCTGCGGACCAGGGCGGTGCGCGAGGACGGGGACAACTGGGTGATCACCGGCACCAAGGCCTGGATCACCCACGGTGGTATCGCCGACTTCTGCACGGTCTTCGCGCGCACCGGCGGCGAGGGGCCGCGCGGAATCACCGCGTTCCTGGTGCCCGGTGACGCCGAGGGCCTGACCGCCGGTCCGCCCGAACGCAAGATGGGGCTGAAGGGCTCACCCACCGCCCAGGTCCACTTCGACGGGGTGCGGGTCCCGGACGCGCGCCGCCTCGGGGAGGAGGGCGAGGGGTTCGCCATCGCGCTGGCTGCGCTGGACTCCGGCCGGCTCGGCATCGCCGCCTGCGCGGTCGGCCTCGCTCAGGCCGCCCTGGACGAGGCGGTCGGATACGCGCGCGGGCGACGGCAGTTCGGGCGGTCGATCGCCGACTTCCAGGGTCTGCGCTTCCTGCTCGCCGACATGGCGACCCGGGTCGAGTCGGGCCGCGCCCTGTACCTGGCGGCGGCCCGGCTGCGGGACGCCGGCCGGCCGTTCGCCCGCCAGGCCGCCATGGCGAAACTCCACTGCACCGACGCCGCGATGCGGGTCACCGTCGACGCCGTCCAGGTGCTCGGCGGGTACGGCTACACCGTCGACTTCCCCGTCGAGCGGTATCTGCGCGAGGCCAAGGCCCTGCAGATCGTCGAGGGCACCAACCAGATCCAGCGGATGGTCATCGCCCGTCATCTGCTGGGGCAGGCCCTGGAGCCAGAGGCTCGCTGAACCGGCCCGGGCGTAGCTGCGCTGCCGCGAGCCGCGCCCACTCCGGATCGTGTCGCCCCGGCACGGCCCCGGTCGGCCCAGGCGCGCACCAGCTCGCGGTGGACAGGCGGATCCTGGACAGGCGGCGGAGGCAGCGGAACCGATTCTGCGCGGACGGACTCCGGCCGCACCGGAACGAGAGCTGTCTATGGCACCCGAGTGCGGCCGTACGGGTGGGGGTCATATCAGGGCAACGCGAGCACGGAGTAACGGTTCACGGCCCGAGCCGTCGAGCGTGAGTGCGAATGTGCCCCCGGTCCGGGTTCGGCCGGTCCCGCATCTGGTCGACTCGAGCGGAGCTGACGTACCGTCAAATCTCTTGTCCTCAGGGAGGTGTGCCCGTGGTCGACGACCGGCCCGTGCCGCTCGACGAATACCCCGTCCACCAGGTGCCCCTGTCGATGAAGCACGTCGCGACCGGGGACCGCAACGCCTACGACCGCTGCATCTTCCAGGTCCTCGACCACCGGGGCCGGGCCCTGCTGATCGCCGGTCTCGGGGTCTACCCCAACCTGGGTGTGATCGACGCCTACGCCACCCTCCGGCTCGGGGACCGCCTGTACGCCGTACGCGCCTCCGACGCCCTCGGCGAGGACCGGACGCGCCTCGAGGTCGGCCCGCTGCGCATCGGTGTCGAACGGCCGCTGCGGGACTTCGTGCTGAGCTGTGCCGCGGACCCGGACGACCCCGAAGGACTGTCGTACGAGATCCACTGGTCGGCGGACTTCCCGGCCCTTTGGGAGCCGCACCACCAGCAGCGGCGCGGCGGCCGGCTCACGCTGGAGGGGAAGCGGTTCGTCCAGGCGGGGCGGTGCGTGGGGTGGCTGCGGGCGGGCGGCGAGAAGACCCGGCTGACTGCGGGAGCCTGGACCGGGACCCGGGACCGGAGTTGGGGCGTGCGCCCCGTGCCCGGCGAGGAGGGCGGGCGGCTGGCGCAGGACCATCCGACCGAGGGCTTCCACTGGATCTGGTGCCCGGTCCGCTTCGACGACCGCTTCCTGATGGTCATCGTCCAGGAGGACGCGGACGGCCACCGCTCGCTGAACGAGGCCGTCCAGGTCCGCCCCGGCCGCCGCGACCGCCAACTCGGCTGGCCCCAGGCCGAGATCACCTACCGCCCCGGTACCCGCCACCCCGAGCGTGCCCTCATCCACCTCGGGGACATCCGCAAGCCCCTGGAACTGGAGGCGGAGATCCTCACCTCCTCCCCGCTCGCGGTCGGTGCCGGCTATCCGCCGGCCGACGACTGGCAGCACGGCACCTGGCGCGGTCCTGGCTGGACCGACCGCCGTACCTACGACCTGACGGCCCCTCACCCGTCGGCCGCCTACGGCGTAACAGACCACGCTGCCCGTTTCCGTCTCGACGGCCGGACCGGATACGGCGTCTTCGAGCACGGCTCGTTCGGCCGCCACGACCCGAGCGGCTTCACCGGGTTCGACTCGGTTGCCCAGGAGGGGAGTTGACGCCATGCCCGCCGGACCGCGGCCCCGCACCACCACCCGCGACCCGCAGGAGATGTCCCGTCGCCTGACCGACTGGCTCCGCACCAGACTGCCCGGCGCCCGGGTGTCCGCCGTGACCGCTCCCGCCTCCAACGGCCTCTCCAGCGAGACCCTGCTCTTCGACCTCGAGCACCCCGAACCACCCCTGCGTGCCTGCGCGTTGAGGCTCGCCGCGGATCCGGCGGCGTACACGGTCTTTCCGGTGTACGACATGGCCCGCCAGTACCGCACGATGCGCCTGGTGGCCGAGCACACGGACGTGCCCGTGCCACGGGTGCTCTGGCTGGAGGAGGACCCGGAGCCGCTGGGCGCGCCGTTCTTCGTGATGGAACGGGTCGCCGGACGCGTACCGCCGGACGTCATGCCCTACACCTACGAGGGCAACTGGCTGCACGCGGCGAGCGACGCCGAGCGGGAACACCTGGAGGCGGCGACAATCGGGCTGTTGGCCCGGCTGCACGACCAACTCCCCGGAGAGAAAGCCGAGTTCCTCGACGCCCCGGGCGCGGGTGACGCGTTGCGCCGCCATGTGACGGCCCAACGCGCCTACTACCACTGGGTGGTCGACGGACTGCCCCGCTCACCGCTCATCGAGGCCGGCTTCGCCCGCCTGGCCGAGCGCTGGCCGCGCGACCCCGGCCCGCCCGTACTGACCTGGGGCGACGCCCGCATCGGGAACGTGATCTACGACGGCTTCGAGCCGGTCGCCGTCCTCGACTGGGAGATGGCGGCCACGGCCCCGCGAGAGGTCGACCTCGGCTGGACCGTCTACCTGCACCGCTTCTTCCAGGACCTCACCACCGCCTCCGGACAGCCCGGCCTGCCGGACTTCCTGCGCCGCGACCGCGTCGAGGAACGCTACGCGCGGCTCACCGGACACACCCCGCGCGACATGGACTTCTACATCCTGTACGCGGCCCTGCGGCAGGCGATCGTCATGCTGCGCGTCGCCTACCGGCAGGTCCACTTCGGCGAAGTGGGCATCCCGGCGGATCCGGACACACTGATCCTGCACCACGACAGCCTGCGGGCCATGGTGCAGGGCAGGTACCGGGGGTGAGGGGACCGGCTCAGGCGGCGTCGCGGCGCATCACCGGCACGCGCATCGGGCGAGAGCCCGGGCCGCCGACGTGCGAGAAGGGCTGCATACGCCAGTCGAGCCCCTGAGGAAGCGTCAACAGGAGCGCGGTGTCCTGCTCCTGGGGCGTGAAGGACGAGTCGGCGGGCCGGGCCTCGGCCGCCGTACGCCCCGTACCGGCGCAGACCGTGAGCCCGAACGGGTTCCACGGCGAGGCGCACAGCGCGTGCTCCGGCAGGGCCTCCTCGTCCGCCAGCAGCGCGATGGGCTGCGCGCAGTCCGGGCAGATCACCCGGTACATCTCGAAGGTGTCGTAGGCGTCGAACACGTCGGAGGCGTCCGCGCCGGCGGAGAACTCGGGGTCGTCGGGTTCGACGCCCTCCGGCTCGGGCTCGACGACCGACTGGAGCCGCTTGGGCGCGGTGCGACCAGGGCGCTTAAGACTCTGCATGGGATTCTCCCCCTCGGGCTGGGCCGTAAGGCGCTGCGGCCTCGACCACAGCAAGCACTTCCCAGACCGCCCGGTTGGTAATCACGAGGCCATCACGAAGCGTTGACAGGGGCTGTGGCGTTCGTCACATGCCATCCGTACGTGCCTCGTGCAGCGGCCGCGCCGCTCAGACCGCTCACAGCGTACGTCCCGTCGGCGTCCCACCACATCACGAACCGGGTATGACCTGGGCTGCATCGGTATACGCGGAGATCACACACACTGTAGGTTCTTGCGCCATGGAGGAGCTGGACCGGCAAATCGTGCAGCTGCTCGTCAAGGACGGGCGGATGAGTTACACCGATCTGGGCAAGGCCACGGGCCTGTCCACGTCGGCCGTGCATCAGCGGGTGCGCCGGCTGGAACAGCGAGGCGTCATCCGGGGCTACGCGGCCGTCGTCGACCCGGAGGCCGTCGGGCTGCCCCTCACCGCCTTCATCTCGGTGAAACCGTTCGATCCCAGCGCCCCCGACGACATCGCCGAGCGGCTGGCCGACGTGCCCGAGATCGAGGCCTGCCACAGCGTCGCCGGCGACGAGAACTACATCCTCAAGGTGCGCGTGGCGACACCGCACGAACTGGAGGAACTGCTCAGCCGGCTCCGCGCGCTCGCGGGCGTGTCGACCCGGACGACGGTCGTGCTCTCCACCCCCTACGAGGCCCGGCCGCCCCGGATCTGAGGGGGTCCGTGTGCCGGGCGGTCCCGGCGAGGCGCGAGACTGTTCCCCATGAGTGAGCGCGCCCCCGAGCCGAAGACCGTCCTGCTCCGCCGCGGAGAGGTCCACAGCCCCGCCGACCCGTTCGCGACCGCGATGGTCGTCGAGCGCGGCCAGGTCGCCTGGGTCGGCTCCGAAGGCGCGGCCGACGCCTTCGCGGACGGCGTCGACGAGGTGGTCGACCTGGACGGCGCCCTCGTCACCCCGGCGTTCACCGACGCCCACGTCCACACCACGTCCACGGGCCTCGCCCTGACCGGCCTCGACCTGTCGGCCGCGTCCACCCTCGAGGCGGCCCTCGGTCTCGTACGCGACTTCGCGGCCGCCCGCCCCCAGGACAAGGTGCTGCTCGGGCACGGCTGGGACGCCTCGCGCTGGCCCGGCGGCCGCCCCCCGGCCCGCGCCGAACTCGACGCGGCCACCGGTGGCCGCCCCCTGTACCTGTCCCGCATCGACGTGCACTCGGCGGTCGTCACCACGGCCCTGCTGGAGCTGACCCCCGGGCTCGGTGCGCCCGACGGCCCGCTCACCGCCGACGCCCACCACGCCGTCCGCGCCGCGGCGTTCGCAGCCGTGACGCCCGCGCAGCGCGCCGAGGCCCAGCGGGCCGCCCTCGCGCACGCCGCGTCCCTCGGGATCGGCACCGTCCACGAGTGCGCCGGGCCCGAGATCTCCTCCGAGGACGACTTCACGCATCTGCTGCGGCTCGCCGCCGAGGAGAGCGGTCCGCGGGTCGTCGGCTACTGGGCCGAGCGTGATGCCGACAAGGCGCGTGCACTGGGCGCGCTCGGCGCCGCAGGGGACCTGTTCGTCGACGGGGCCCTCGGCTCCCACACGGCATGTCTGCACGCCCCGTACACCGACGCGGCACACACCGGCACCGCGTACCTGACCGCGGCCGACGTCGCCGCGCACGTCGCCGCCTGCACCGAGGCGGGCCTCCAGGCGGGGTTCCACGCCATCGGCGACGCCGCGGTGACCGCCGTCGTGGAGGGCGTCCGCGCGGCCGCCGAGAAGGTCGGCCTGCCCAGGGTCCGCGCCGCCCGCCACCGTGTCGAGCACGCCGAGATGCTCACGCCCGAGACCGTGGCCGCCCTCGCCGAACTCGGCCTGACCGCCTCCGTGCAGCCCGCTTTCGACGCCCTGTGGGGCGGCGAGGACGGCATGTACGCCCAGCGCCTCGGCGCCGAGCGGGCCCGCACCCTCAACCCCTTCGCCGCCCTGCTGCGCGCCGGTGTCCCGCTCGCCTTCGGCTCCGACAGCCCGGTCACCCCCCTCGATCCCTGGGGCACGGTCCGCGCCGCCGCCTTCCACCGCACGCCCGAGCACCGCGTCTCCGTTCGCGCCGCCTTCACCGCCCACACCCGCGGCGGCTGGCGGGCGATCGGCCGTGACGACGCCGGCGTCCTCGTGCCGGGCGCCCCCGCGGACTACGCGGTCTGGCGCACCGACGAGCTGATCGTCCAGGCCCCCGACGACCGGGTCGCCCGCTGGTCGACCGACCCCCGCTCGGGCACCCCCGGCCTGCCCGACCTGACGCCCGGCACCGACCTCCCCGTGTGCCTGCGCACGGTGGTCGGCGGACGGACCGTGTTCGTACGGCCGGGCGAGTGATCCGCGGGGCCGGTGCGAAGAAGATCACCCGTCCGCGCGCTGCGGTGCGATCTGTGTCACGTCCCCGCTGACCAGCGCATTGATGGAAAATCCGCAGGTCAAACGGCTGTTGACAGCCGATGGCGGGAGGCGGGTAGGTTCGGCCGGGTCCACCACCGGACGCCCCGCCGCAGAACGTCCGCGCACTCGCGGCGGCGCCGCTGGGTCAGGGACGGTGTGCCCGCAGCGGCGCACCGCCACTGGCAGCCAGGCTCAGCGCCCGCGCCGCACCGAGGGAACGTTCCGTCCGGCCGGGGAGGTGTGACCCGGGTGGGGCCCGGGCGCTCAGTAGACAACGGCTTTAGGTCGACCCGCAGCCAGCGGGCCCCAGGTCGGCCCGAAGGGCGCCGGGCCCCCATCCGCAGCAGGCTTCGCGCTGCCCGCCCAGGGGTAAGCAGGTACATACCGAGCGCGTGTACCGAGTGCGAAAAGGTCATTCTTACCCCGCTCATGTGGAACCGACACCACGATTCGAACGTCCTGTCACGTCATCGCAGGCGGTGGCCACTATGGTGGTCCCGTGCGTACGGACACGAAGGGGCAGCAGTGAACGACGGCGACGGGACCCTCGCGGCCCAGCACCGGGGGAGGCGGTTCGGCCCCCTCGGCACAGCCTTGGTGATCATCCCGACCTACAACGAGGCGGAGAACATCAAGTCCATCGTCGGCCGGGTGCGCAAGGCCGTCCCCGAGGCGCACGTCCTCGTGGCCGACGACAACAGCCCCGACGGCACCGGCAAGCTCGCCGACGAGCTGGCCGCCGAGGACGACCAGGTGCAGGTCCTGCACCGCAAGGGCAAGGAGGGCCTGGGCGCGGCCTATCTCGCCGGCTTCCGCTGGGGCCTGGACAACGGCTTCGGCGTCCTGATCGAGATGGACGCCGACGGCTCCCACCAGCCCGAGGAACTGCCCCGGCTGCTCACCGCCCTCAAGAGCGCGGACCTGGTTCTCGGCTCGCGCTGGGTGCCCGGCGGCCGGGTGGTGAACTGGCCCAAGTCCCGCGAGGTCATCTCCCGCGGCGGCAGCCTCTACTCCCGCCTCGCGCTCGACCTTCCCATCCGCGACATCACCGGCGGCTACCGCGCCTTCCGGCGCGAGACCCTCGAAGGCCTCGGCCTCGACGCGGTCGCCTCCCAGGGCTACTGCTTCCAGGTCGACCTCGCCCGCCGCGCCGTCAAGGCCGGCTTCCAGGTCGTCGAGGTGCCCATCACCTTCGTCGAGCGCGAACTCGGCGACTCCAAGATGAGCCGCGACATCCTTGTCGAGGCCCTGTGGCGGGTCACGGCCTGGGGTGTGGGGGAGCGGGTCGGCAAGATCACGGGCCGCGGCACCGCACAGCCCGCGCGCCCCGAGCCCTCGCGGACGCCCGCGCCCGCCGAACAGGCTCAGCAGGCTGAACGGCCCGAGCAGGCGCAGACGCCCACGAAGCCGCACAGCGAAGGCTGATCGTCCCCTTATGCCGCTCTGAGCCGGGTCCGGGCACACTGGGAGCATGACGACTGGCGCACCGATCCCGACGTACCCCGCCTCCGGCTCACCCTCCGCCGCGGGCCGGCCCCGGCGCTCCCGGCTGCGGACGTTCCTGCCGCTGGGGCTCGCGGCGTGGCTGGTACTGGAGATCTGGCTGCTGACCCTCGTCGCCGGCGCGACCAACGGGTTCGTGGTCTTCCTGCTCCTCGTCGCCGGGTTCGTGCTCGGCTCGGTGGTGATCAAGCGGGCGGGCCGCCGCGCGTTCCGGGCTCTGAACGAGGCGCTCCAGCGCGGCACGGCCCCGAGCAGCGGCGGGGGCAACGGCCTGATGATGCTGGGCGGCCTGCTCCTGATGATCCCCGGCCTCCTCTCGGACGCGGCCGGCCTCCTCCTGCTCCTGCCGCCCGTCCAGAAGGCGATCAGCGCCTACGCGGAACGCAAACTGCTCGGCGGGGCCTCCGCCCCGGGCTCCCTGGGCGACGCCTACCAGCAGGCCCGCATACACCGCCCGGACGGCAAAGTGGTGCAGGGCGAGGTCATCAGGGACGAGCGGTAACTTTCCAGGCAGCACAACGACCGCGGGCGCCGTACGCATCTCTCACGTACGGCGCCCGCGGTCATTGGCGTGCGCTTGTCGCCGGTTTCCCGCTTACGCGGACTTGCGGCTGTCCCGGGGATGTACCGCGAGGTTCATCGCCCCGGACCGCAGAACGGCCAGCCGCTCCTCGAGAACCTCTTCGAGTTCCTCTCGGGTCCGCCGCTCCATCAGCATGTCCCAATGCGTACGCGCGGGCTTGGCCTTCTTCTCCTCAGGGCCGTCGCCGTCCACGAGGAGTGCAGGGGCTCCGCAGACCTTGCACTCCCACTCCGGCGGGATCTCCGCCTCCACCGAGAAGGGCATCTCGAAGCGGTGCCCCTTCTCGCATGCGTACTCCACGGCCTGGCGCGGGGCCAGGTCGATACCGCGGTCCGTCTCGTAGCTGGTCACCACGAGGCGCGTGCCGCGAAGAGCTCGCTCACTCATGAATCGTGCCTCCCGGGCTTGTCGCCCACAGGACAGGTGTCGCTGTCGTCGTCATCCGGTCAACGTCCGGTCGGCGGTAAAGATTCCCGTTCCGAGTCCCGTTCCGGGTCAGGCGTCGCCGTCGTAGCCGCAGCCTTGTCAACCAGTGCAGTACCCACCGGCGCCCGGTTTGTCACATCTGAAAGGAGATGTCACCCAGCGTTTCGGCATCTTTGACGCGCAGTAACGGTACGCCTGGCAGGCCAAACGCGTACACTACCGCCCTTTCGCCCTGAGCGCTAAATCTTCTCAGGCACCGGATTCCCGGCGTGGCCGATCGCCCGCCGCACGGGGACCCGCGCGAGCAGCACGAACCCGATGACGAAGAAGGCCACCAGCGAGATGATCGCGTCCCGGTAACTGCCCGTGAGCTGGTAGGTGATCCCGAACAGCAGCGGACCGAGCCAGCTCATCCCCCGGTCGCTCATCTCGTACGCGGAGAAGTACTCGGCCTCCTTGCCGGGCGGGACGAGATGCGAGAACAGCGACCTGGACAGCGCCTGGCTGCCGCCCAGGACCAGTCCGATCGCCGCCGCCAGCAGGAAGAAGCCGGCCGGAGCCCCGGCCGGCAGGAAGTACCCGCCGCCCAGGGTGAGCGTCCAGGCCACCAGCGAGCCGAGGATCGTGCGCTTCGCGCCGTACGTCCGGGCCAGCCGCCCCATCCCCAGGGCACCCGCGACGGCCAGCACCTGCACCAGCAGGACGGCGACGATCAGCGTGGACTGGCTGAGACCGAGCTCCTCCGAGCCGTAGACCGAGGCCTGGGAGATCACGGTCTGGATGCCGTCGTTGTAGATGAGGTACGCGAGAAGGAAGGCGAGGGTGAGCGGGTGGCGGCGCATGTCGCGGACCGTCGCCGCCAGTTGTCGCAGCCCCGGAGCCGTCGCCTCCGCGGGAGCGGCCGGTTCGTCGCGGCCCCGGTCACGCAGCCTCAGCAACGGGACGACCGTGAAACCGCCCCACCACAGCCCCGCCGAGGCCAGGCAGATCCGCACGGCCATGGACTCCGAGACCCCGAAGGAGTCGTGGGCGAGATACAGGACCAGGTTCACGACCAGTACCAGCGACCCCGCCGCGTACCCGAAGGCCCAGCCGCGCGAGGAGACCGCGTCGCGTTCCTCGGGCGGGGCGATCTGGGGCAGATAGGAGTTGTAGAGCATCATCGCGACCGACTGGGCCGCGTTCGCCACGATCAGCAGCACCCCGCCCAGCAGATAGCGGTCGCCGCCGAGAAGGAACATGCCGGTCGTGGCCGCGGCCCCGGTGTACGCGGCGGCCGCCAGCAGCGGCTTCCGGCGGCCGGTGCGGTCCGCGGCCGCGCCGACCAGGGGCATCACCAGGACCGCCACGATGACCGACAGGGACACCGAGTACGCGAAGAAGGAGCCCGCGCGCACCGGCACGCCCAGGGGGTGGACGTATCCGCCTGCGTCCGCCGCCTCCTTGGCGACGGACGTCAGGTAGGGACCCAGGAACACGGTCAGCACGCTCGTCGAGTAGACGGAGCACGCCCAGTCGTAGAAGTACCAGCCGCGCTGCTGGCGCTTCAGGTCCGCGGCGTTCGCCACCAGGGTGTCGGTGCTCACCCGTGCCCTCGCTTCCGTGCCGGAGGTACCGGGCGGGCGAGGGGCCCGAGGATCAGACCCAGACGCCCCGGTCCTCCATGACCTTGCGCAACGTGTCGATGTGATCGGTCATGATGCCATCGACTCCCAGGTCCAGGAGCCGGTGCATCCGGTCCGCGTCGTTGATCGTCCACACGTGCACCTGCAGCCCGCGCGCGTGGGCGGTGCGCACGAACCGCCGGTCCACCACCTGGATGCCCGACTGGGACTCCGGCACCTGCGCCGCCACCGCCGACCCGCGCAGCGCGGCGGGCACCCCCCAGGACCGAAGCCGCAGATTGAGCACTCCCCGGGTGCCGTACGACGTCGCGAGGCGCGGCCCGGCCAGCCGCTGCGCGCGCACCACCCGGGCCTCGGAGAACGACCCGACGCAGATCCGGTCCCAGGCGTCCGCGCGTCCGATGAGGTCGAGCAGGGGGTGCAGCGCGGGCTCGGCCTTGACGTCCACGTTCCAGCGCACGTCGGGGAAGGTCTCCAGGAGTTCCTCGAAGAGCGGCACCGGTTCCCTGCCGCCCACGCGCGCGTGCTCCACGTCCGTCCACGGCAGATCGGCGATACGGCCCGCGCCGTCCGTCACCCGGTCCAGCGTCGAGTCGTGGAAGGCGACGAGCCTGCCGTCCCGCGTGGCGTGCACATCGGTCTCGATGTAGCGGTAGCCCGTGTCCACCGCGCGCCGGAACTGCGCCACGGTGTTCTCCAGGCCGTCCGCGGCCCCACCGCGATGCGCGAACGGGATGGGCCCCGGATGGTCGAGGTAGGGGTGGCGTATGAGGGTGCTCACCGACGCAGTATCACCCCACCGGGTGTCCCGGTGGCAACGACCGTGCTGCTGCCGGATGCCGTGGGAACGTCGAACGCCCGCAGGAAGAACTGCGCGAGCGGACCGATCGACACCGCGTACAGGAGCGTGCCGACGCCGACGGTGCCGCCGAGGGAGAAACCGGTCACCACGACCGCCACCTCGATCGCGGTCCGCAGAAGGCGGACCGAGCGGCCGGTGCGCCGGTGCAGCCCGGTCATCAGCCCGTCGCGCGGCCCGGGACCGAAGCGGGCGGCGATGTACAGCCCGGTGGCCGCGCCGTTCAGCACGATGCCGGCCAGCATCAGGGGAACGCCCACGGCCAGGGAGTGCACCTCGGGCACCAGAGCGAGGCAGGCGTCCATCGCGACACCGATGACGAAGACGTTGGACACCGTGCCGAGGCCGGGGCGCTGGCGCAGCGGGATCCAAAGAAGCAGCACCGCCGCGCCCACGAGGATCAGCACGGTGCCGATCGACAGGCCGGTGCGCTCGGCCAGGCCCTGGTGGAGCACGTTCCAGGGCTCAAGGCCCAGGCCCGCTCTGACGAGGAGGGCCGAGCTGGCGCCGTAGAGGGTGAGGCCGCCGTACAGCTGGACCAGCCGTCGTACGAGATGTCTGCCGGTCTGCAAGGGGTCCCCCAGTGGTGGTAGTGGCCTGACCCATGACACTCTGTGGCTTGTCAGGAATCGTCATCCATGGCCAATTCGCGGAAGGTGGACTGGTAACCATGGCGCAGTGGACCTCAGCGGTGGGGGCCGCGCAGCTCGCCCGGCTGCTCCGGTCCCAGCAGGACCGTCCGGCGGGACCGGGCACGCGCCGCCCGCCCGCCTACCGGGCGCTCGCCGACGGCATCCGGCTGCTGGTGCTCGAGGGCCGGGTCCCGGTGGCCGCCCGGCTGCCCGCCGAGCGCGAACTGGCCCTCGCCCTCTCCGTGAGCCGTACGACCGTCGCCGCCGCCTACGAGGCGCTGCGCGCGGAGGGCTTCCTCGAGTCCCGGCGCGGAGCCGGCAGCTGGACGGCCGTCCCGGCCGGCAACCCGCTTCCCGCGCGCGGCCTGGAACCGCTGCCGCCCGAGGCGCTCGGCTCGATCATCGACCTGGGCTGCGCGGCCCTCCCGGCGCCGGAACCGTGGCTCACCCGCGCCGTCCAGGGCGCGCTGGAGGAACTGCCGCCGTATGCCCACACGCACGGCGACTACCCTGCGGGGCTGCCGGCGCTGCGCGCCATGATCGCCGACCGGTACACCGCGCGCGGGATCCCGACCATGCCCGAGCAGATCATGGTGACGACCGGTGCGATGGGCGCCATCGACGCGATCTGCCATCTGTTCGGCGGACGCGGCGAGCGCATCGCCGTCGAGTCGCCCTCCTACGCCAACATCCTCCAGCTCATGCGGGAGGCGGGCGCCCGGCTGGTGCCCGTCGCCATGGCCGAGGGGCTCTCCGGATGGGACCTGGACCGCTGGCGTCAGGTGCTGCGCGAGGCGGCGCCGCGGATCGCGTACGTCGTCGCCGACTTCCACAACCCGACCGGCGCCCTCGCCGACGAGGACCAGCGGCGGCGGCTGGTGGAGGCCGCGCGCTCGGCGGGGACCGTGCTGGTCGCCGACGAGACGATGAGCGAGCTGTGGCTCGACGACGACGCCGGGGGAGCGGCGATGCCGCGGCCCGTGTGCGGGTTCGACCCCGCCGGGTCGACGGTGATCACGGTCGGTTCCGCGAGCAAGGCCTTCTGGGCCGGCATGCGCATCGGCTGGGTACGAGCCGCCCCGGACGTGATCCGCAGCCTGGTCGCGGCCCGGGCGTACGCCGACCTCGGCACGCCCGTCCTCGAGCAGCTCGCCGTGAACTGGCTGTTCAGCACCGGCGGTTGGGAGCAGGCGGTCGAGCTGCGGCGGGCGCAGGCCCGGGACAACCGGGACGCGCTGGTGGCGGCGGTGCGGCGGGAGCTGCCCGACTGGGAGTTCGCCGTTCCGAAGGGCGGGCTGACGCTGTGGGTGCGGGCCGGGGGCCTGTCCGGGTCGCGGCTCGCCGAGGCGGGGGAGCGGGTCGGGGTGCGGGTGCCCTCGGGGCCGCGGTTCGGGGTCGACGGCGCCTTCGAGGGGTATGTGCGGCTGCCGTTCACGGTGGGCGGCGCGGTGGCGGAGGAGGCCGCGGCGCGGCTGGCCGCGGCGGCGCGGATCGTGGAGAGCGGCGGGACGGCGGGCGGCGAGGCGCCGCGCACGTTCGTCGCCTGAGGGCTGTCCCGTAATCCCCGGCGGACGGGTGCGGCACGGAAAGTGCGGACGGCGGGCGGGCGGACCGGAAAGTCCGCCCGTCCCGCCGCCTTCGGCGCCGCTACTCCGCGACCGCCGCCTCCATCGGCACCGGCAGGGACGCCGTCTCCGCGTCGGCCTCGGTCGTCCGCGGCGGCAGGAGGTCCAGTACCGCCTGCCGGTCGGTGTCGCTCGTGGCGTCGTCGTAAGGATCGGGGGTCGCGGGCACCTGGAGCCGGTGCACCGGGCCCGAGCCCAGCCGGGCGTATCCGCGCCCCGGCGGGACCTGGTCGACGGGTGTGGTGTGCGGCGGGGCACCGAGGACGCTCGCCACCCGGCCCGCCGAGGCGGGCCCCAGCACGACACGCGCGCGTGTGTGCTGCAGTACGGCGTCGCTGAGGACGTCCAGGCAGTCGAACTGTTCCGCCACGACCACCGTCACCGAGGCCGCGCGGCCGTGCCGCAGGGGGACCTGGAGCAGGGACTGCGGGTCCTGGCGGCCGTCCGTCTGCGCCAGGTGGGTGAAGGCGCTGGGGCGGTCGAGGAGGATCCACAGCGGGCGCCTGGTGTCGTCGGGCGGCGTCCGGCCCGCCTGACGCGCGTGGTTCGCCGCGATCAGCCGGCGCTCCGTCTCGTGCGCCGCCCACTCCAGGCTGGCCAGCGCCCCGGCCAGGCCGGCCTCGACGCCCAGGACGCCGTCCCGGCCGGTGAGGCAGGCGTATTCGCCGGTGCCGCCGCCCTCGACGATCAGGATGTCGCCGTGCCGGAGGGCCTGGAGGGCGAGGGAGCGCAGGAGGGTCGAGGTTCCGGTGCCGGGCTGGCCGACCACCAGCAGGTGCGGCTCGGTGGAGCGGACGCCGGTGCGCCAGACGACCGGCGGGACGTCGCGCTGTTCCTCACCGTAGGTGAGGGGGAGGGTGCGCTGGACCCGGCTGGGGTCGGTGAAACCCAGGACCGTCTCGCCGGGGGCGGTGACGAAGTGCTGGGCCGCGATGTCGGTGGGGAGCGGGGCGAGGACGCGGACCGTCAGTTCGTTGCCCTCCTCGTCCCAGGCGAAGAGGTACTCGCGGCCGCGACCCGACTTCGCGGTCAGCAGTTGCTCGATCCGCGCGCGGGGTTCGGCCTCGCCGTCCGGGAAGTAGGCCGGGTACCGGATCACCAGATGGGTGATCCGGCCCGAGTCGTCGAACTCGTACGCCGGGAAGGCCTTGTCCCACTCGCCGCCGTGGACGTAGAGGGGAGCCGGGTCCTCGGCCGTCGAGAAGTACGGGACCAGAGCCTCGTACAGCGACTGGAGCCGCTGGGTCTGCGACTCGTCGGGGCCTTCGGGATCCGGTGGGGTGCGGTCCCGGCCCTGCCAGGCCGCCGCCGCCATCAGCGCGATGACGGCGAGCAGCGGACCGTACGGCACGAGTGCCACGACCAGGATCACCGAGGCCGCCAGGAACAGCAGCGGCCCGCGCCGGTCCTTGGGGGTCTCGGCCCACTTGCGCCGCCCGGCCGAGGCCAGCCGGCGCAGTCCGCGGGTGATCGTGATCAGCGGATGGAGGACGTCGGTGGCGCTGTCGGCCGCCGTCCGGGCCAGCTCCCGGCTCCGGGCGATCTGCGCGCTGCCTGTGCTCAGGATGCGGGGAAGGGGGCGCCGGGCCACTGCAGTCTCCTGGAAGTGCGTACGGAAGGGGCGGGCGGCGAGGCGGGCGGCGTCAGAACTTGATGCCGCCGAGCAGACCGGCCAGGCTCTCGCCGCCCGCCTTGATGCTCGGGGCGATGGCCGTGCTCGCCAGGTAGAAGCCGAACAGGGCCGAGACGCAGGCGTGCGACGCCTTGAGCCCGTCCTTGCGGAAGAACAGGAAGACGATGATGCCGAGCAGGACGACACCTGAGATGGACAGGATCATGGGGGATCTCCTGGTTCGTGGGGACAGTCACCATGAGTACTTCCAGGATCACAGGATGTATCCATACGATTAAAGGTGCAAATGGGCGAAATTATGGTGATTTCACCCGTACGGTTGTGGGTCTGCCAGGTCGCCTGAGCAGGAGAATTGCGTCGAACGGGTCTCTTCGTGATCTTTGCCTCGGACAGGACCACCCATGTGCGCGACGAGCCAGTACGCTGACGATTCACCTGAACGGTTGTAGTGAGGCGTGAGCGAGAGGCGGTCAAGGCCGATGACTGAAGCCCCCGACCCCGAGGTCGTGGAGCTGGCGACCAAGATCTTCGATCTGGCCCGCCAGGGGCGGACGGACGAGCTCGTGGCGTACGTCGACGCGGGCGTGCCGGCCAACCTCACCAACGACCGCGGCGACAGTCTGGTGATGCTCGCCGCCTACCACGGCCACGCCGACGCGGTCCGGGCCCTGCTCGCCCGCGGCGCCGAGGCCGGCCGGATCAACGACCGCGGCCAGACCCCGCTCGCCGGGGCCGCCTTCAAGGGTGAGACGGACGTGATCAGAGTCCTTCTGGAGGCGGGCGCCGACCCGGCCGCGGGCACCCCCTCGGCCGTCGACACGGCCCGGATGTTCGCGAGGGCGGAGCTCCTGGAGCTGTTCGGCGTGCATTGAGCCGACGGCTCCTGAGCAGGTGATACGAAGTTCCTGACCAGGTAAATCAACGACCACGGGGGAGGCGGTACAAGGCCGCCGGAAATTTCGGTCGCGGCAGGTAGAACAGCCGGGTCATCATGACGACGTGATTCACGGACGCGATGGCTGGGCAGGTGTTGCCGCACCGCGCGGGCCGTGACGCGGTCCGCATGGGCCACCGACGAGAGGCAGAGGAAGATGGTCTACAGCAAGCAGGAAACGGCGGGCGCCCCGACGTGTTGTCACGCGGCCAGGTAATGCACGTCCCCGGTTGCGTCGACGCTTGATGTGAGGCTGTTTCCCATGTTCGATCCGGTCATAGCGCCCAGCGGTACGCTGCTCGGCCTCCTGCAGAGGGGGCGCGGCGACGGCACGCTGCACGCGCTCACCGCCCCGCGCGCCGAAGCGCTCGCGGCGCTGAACCACTGTGTGCTGCGCGATCCCCGCCACGACTGGCAGGTGGAGAACCGCTCCCTCTACTACGCCCGGCTCTTCCTCGACCTCGACGGCGAGCTGGACGAGATCGAGGCACACCTCTTCGACGTCGAGGACGCCCTCGACACCGAGGAGTCCCGCACGGGCCTCGCCCTGGCCGTCCTGGGTCATCTGGCGTCCTACGGCAGGCGGGACGCCCTCGAACTGCTGCGCAGGTACGCCGCCTCAGGTGCCAACTGGGCCTGGGCGCTGGACGAGCTCGCACTGCGCGACGACGACGCCGGGCTGCGCGCGCTCGCCACCCCGGTGCTCGCGCGGTTCGCCACCGATGCCGAGGGCGAGGCCGAACTCGCCGTGGCCGTGAGGGACGCTTTCGAGCCACGTCCCTGGCGGCTGTGGGCCGACGATCCCCGCGAATACGTCGCCACACGCGTGCGTACCGCTCAGGAAGCCGGCTGCTTCGACCGATGGCAGCGGCAGATGAGTCCCACCGGGCCACGCCCCGGCTGGAGCGTGCGGGCCGTGTTCGAGTGGGCCCAGCAAGGACTGGAACGCGGCGCGGCCCTCCACGTCCCCGCCGCCCGCTGTCTCGTCGCCGTGGCGGGCCCCGAGGACCGTCCGGAGATCGTGCAGGCCGCCAAGGACGGCACCGACGGTGCCCGGTGCACCGCCCTGCGCTATCTCGCCGACTGCAACGATCCCGATGCCCTGCTCCTGATCGAGCAGGCCGTGGTCGCCGGCTCCACGGCCGTCGTGGAGGCCGCCGTCGACGCCTTCGAACGCATGCGCAGCATCGCCGCCGTCGACCGCGCCCGCGGCTGGGCCCACCGGCCCGACGCCCTGGGCGCCGCCGCGGGCCGCATGCTCGCCTGCCGGGGCGGCACCAAGGACAGCGACCTCGTCCTCGGCGCCCTGCGCGAGGCCGTGCGCGGCGAAGGCTGCGACGCGCCGACCCTGTGGACCCTCGTCGACGGCGCCGGACGCCTGGGCATCGTCTGCGCGGCCCCCGTGCTGCGCCACATCTACCGCGAGACGGCCTCATCGCATCTGCGCGGGCGCTGCGCCCGCGCCCTCGCCGCCACCGACCCCTCCTTCGCCGCGGGCTTCGCCGTCGAATGCCTGTGGGACTGCGAGGAGGCCACCCGCGAGATCGCCGCCCGGCACGCCGAGACCGGAGACGCGCGGGTCGTGGAACGGCTGCGCAGGCTCGCCGCCGATCCGGCCGAGGAGGCGGAGGTCCAGACGGCCGTACGGAGCCGGATCGGGCCGGACGCGGCGTCCGCGATGTAGTCAGGCCGGGAACCGGTTGTAGCCGTTGGGGAGCCGGCTGCACTCGGAGAGGGCGACGCGTGCCCGCTGGGTGAACACGGGATGACCGGCGGGTCGGACGCGCCTGGACGGCGTCCGACCTGCGGGTGTGTGCTGTTGTCGGCCTGGCGGGCGGACGGCGTCGCCTCGGCGCGTGACCCGGTGTGCGGTCGGTGGCCGACGCCCGGGGCGTGCGCCGGCGTACGCAGCGCAACGCTCACGGGACGTTTGTCGTTCGGAAAGATCCACGTTGACGCGGCCACGTCCAAGGCGGCGACAACACCGGTATGCGTGTCGTCATCGTGACCGAATCCTTTCCCCCCGACGTGAACGGCGTGGCCCACTGCGCGTTCCAGACCGCCCGGCACCTCGTAGATCGCGGTCACCTTCCGCTCGTCGTCGCGCCGGCCACCGCGGCCGGTACCGGACCCGACGCCTCGGCGCCGTGCCCCGTCGTCCGTGTCCCCTCCCTCCCGCTCCCGGGCTACCCCCAGGTCCGCGTCGCCCTCCCCAGCCGACGCGTCGCCGCGGCCATCGTCGAACACCAGGCCGACATGGTCCATCTGGCCAGCCCCTTCATCCTCGGCGTGCGCGGCATGGCCGCCGCGGCCCGGCTCGGCATCCCCGCCGTCGCCGTCTACCAGACCGACCTGGCCGGATACGCCCGCACCTATGTGCACGCGGGCGAGGCGGCCGCCTGGCGGCGCATCCGCTCCGTGCACGCCGCCGCCGACCTCACCCTCGCCCCCTCCACCGCCGCCCGGCACGACCTGGAGACCCACGGAGTCCCCCGGGTCAAGCTGTGGGCGCGGGGCGTCGACACCGCCCGCTTCCGCCCCGAACTCCGTGACGAGGCGCTGCGCCGTGAACTCGCCCCGAACGGCGAGGTGATCGTCGGCTACGTGGGCCGCCTCGCCCCGGAGAAGCAGGTCGAACTGCTCGCCGGGGCCTGCGGCCTGCCCGGTGTGCGGGTCGTGGTGGTCGGCGACGGGCCCAGCCGCCCGCACCTGGACGAGGCCCTGCCCGGCGCGGTCTTCCTCGGCCGGCGCACCGGGGACGAACTCGCCCGGATCTTCGCCTCCCTGGACGTCTTCGCGCACACCGGCCCGTTCGAGACGTTCTGCCAGACCGTGCAGGAGGCCATGGCCAGCGGCGTGCCGGTCGTCGCCCCCGCCGCGGGCGGCCCCCTGGACCTCGTCGCCCACGGACGCACCGGCCTGCTCGTCCCGCCGCGCGACGCGGCCGCCGTACGGGACGCGGTGGGCACTCTGGCCGCCGATCCCGCCCTGCGCCGGGTCCACGGCGCCGCCGGGCGCGCCATGGTCGAGGGCCGCACCTGGGCCGCCGTCGGCGACCAGCTCATCGGACACTACGAGGACGTGCTGGCCGCACGTCAGCTGGTGGTGGCGGCATGAGCGGGCAGTCGGGCCGGCAGTCGCTGCGGATCGTCAGGCTGGCCAACTTCGTCGCCCCCGCCTCCGGCGGACTGCGCACCGCACTGCGCGAACTGGGCAAGGGCTACCGGGCGGCCGGCCACGAGTCCGTGCTGATCGTGCCCGGCGAGCGCACGAGCGTCCGTGAGACGGAACAGGGCCGGGTGATCACCCTGCCCGGTCCGCTGCTGCCCGGCACCGGCGGCTACCGCGTCCTCACCGACAAGCGGCGCGTCGCCCGCCTCCTCGAGGACCTCGCGCCCGACCGCCTGGAGGTCTCCGACCGTACGACGCTGCGGTGGACCGGCAAGTGGGCGCGGCGCGCCCGGGTCCCCGCCGTGATGGTCTCGCACGAGACCGCCGACGGCGTGCTGCGCACCTGGGGCCTGCCTGAGGGCGCCGCCCGGCGGACCGCCGACGCGCTCAACATCCGTACGGCGCACACGTACGCGCGCGTGGTGTGCACCACCGAGTTCGCCGAGCGGGAGTTCGTCCGGATCGGCGCGCGGAACGTGGTGCGGGCGCCGCTCGGCGTCGACCTCGTCGAGCGGCATCCGGCGCTGTACGACGCCGGGCTGCGCGCCCGGTACGCGCGCGCGGACCAGGTGCTGCTGGTGACGTGCACCCGGATGTCCGTGGAGAAGCGGCCCGGTACGGCCCTGGACGCCCTGGAGGCGTTGGTCGGGCGCGGGGTACCGGCGGTGCTCGTCGTCGCCGGGGACGGCCCACTGCGGCCCAGGCTGGAGCAGCGGGCCCGGGAGCGGGGACTGCCCGTGACCTTCCTGGGGCACGTCGCCGACCGGGAAGCCCTGGGCGCGCTGCAGGCCTCCGCCGACGTGTGCCTGGCGCCGGGGCCCGCGGAGACGTTCGGACTGGCCGCGCTCGAGGCGATGGCCTGCGGGACGCCGGTGGTCGTGAGCGCCTCGTCGGCGCTGCCCGAGGTCATCGGGGCGGCGGGAGCGGTCGCGGCCGACCGCGGGGCGGCGTTCGCGGACGCGGTCGAGCATCTTCTGACGCGTTCCCGGGCGGAGCGGCGGGGAGAGGCACGCGCGCGTGCGGAGTGTTTCGGGTGGGAGGCGTCGGTGGAGGCGTTTCTCGCGGCGCACGACGCGCACGATGCGTATGACATCCGTGACACCTGTGACGCCCATGACGTCCGGGATGCCCACGAGGCGACGGGACGGGAACGTCGTGACGCGCGCGTGGCGACGGGGGCGGAGCGTTCCGACGATGACGTCACGACGGTACCGGTTCGTCCTTTCGTGCCCGGAGGCCTGGGATGAGACGCGTCCGTTTCGTCGCCCTGGGGGATTCGCTCACCGAGGGGGTGGGCGACCCGGCGGGAGACGGGTGGCGCGGCTGGGCCGCGCTGCTCGCCGACGGGCTCACCCAGCCGTCGGTCCCGAAGCCCGTGGAATTCACCAACCTCGCGGTCAGCGGGGCGCAGACCCGGGACGTGCTGGAACGGCAGCTCCCGGCCGGGCTGGAGCTGCGGCCCGACATCGTCTCCGTCGTGGTGGGTGTGAACGACACCCTGCGCTGCACCTTCGACATCCACGCCGTCGCCGCCCGGCTCGACTCGGTGTACGCCGC
Organism: Streptomyces sp. NPDC002588; assembly: GCF_040295925.1. Lineage (NCBI taxonomy): Bacteria > Bacillati > Actinomycetota > Actinomycetes > Kitasatosporales > Streptomycetaceae > Streptomyces > Streptomyces sp. NPDC002588. The sequence goes on along the minus strand of NZ_JBEOWF010000017.1, from coordinate 35,732 downwards.
GTTCGCCGAGCAGGGCGCGGTGCTGCTGACCGCGTGCCTGCCCGACCCGGGCGCCATGCTCGGGCTGCCGGGAGCCCTGGCCCGTCCGCTGGCCCGGCGGCAGCGCGCGGTCAACGCCGTCGTCCACGCACTGTCCGAGCGGTACGGGGCCGTCCACCTGCACGCGGCCGAGGGCGCCTGGCTGACGGACCGGGCGATGTGGAGCGCCGACCGGCTCCACCCCGGCGAGCGGGGACACCGGCAGCTGGCGGTGCGTTTCCACGCGCTGCTGACGGAGGCGGGCCTCGCCACCGGTCCCGCGCCCTCGCCGGAACCGGAGTTCCCGGTACCGACGGCCTCGGCGAGCCTGTGGTGGCTGGCGACGGCGGGCACCGGCTGGGTGGCCCGGCGCTGCACCGACCTGCTGCCGCAGCTGCTCACGCTGGCCGCCGACGAGATGCGGCACCGCGCGCGCGGGACGAGCTCCCGGCTCGACCTGCGGGCGTCCGCGGCGGTGTCGGCGGCACTGGCCGCCCTGTCGGCGCCGGAACCACGGCCGGAGGTCGCCTGATCACCGCCGGATGCCGGCGGGTCACGCACGGCGGCTTGCTCGCCGCGGGGTCAGCGTCGGCGTACGACGAACCGGACCGGCGTTCCCGGTACGGCCTGGGCCGCGGCCGGGAGGTCGGCCGCGCGGACGACCCCGATCACCGGGTAGCCCCCGGTGGTCGGATGGTCCGCGAGGAAGACGAGCGGCCGGCCGTCGGGCGGCACCTGTACGGCGCCCAGGACCATGCCCTCGCTGGCCAGCTCGTCGGTCAGGAGCCGCTCCAGGACGGGCCCTTCGGTGCGCAGGCCGATGCGGTTGCTCGCGGACGACACCCGGTACGCGTGCGTGGCGAAGACGTCGACGGCGGCCGGGGTGAACCAGTCGTCGCGCGGGCCGAGGGTGACCCGCAGGACGAGTTCGGCCGGAGGAGCGGCCTGCGGGGCGAGGTCCACGTAGGTGTGCACGGCGGGTTCGGGGCCCAGGGGCAGCACCGCGCCGACCGCGAGGGGAACGGGCCCGAGGCCCGAGAGCAGGTCCGTGGAGCGGCTCCCGAGGACGGGTTCGACGGCGATGCCGCCGGACACCGCCACGTAACTGCGCAGCCCGCTCACGGCGGGACCGACGTCCAGCACCGACCCGGCGGGCACCCGCACGGGCCCGCCCCAGGCGGCCGGACGTCCGTCCACCGCGACGGGGCAGGGCGCGCCGCCGACCGCCACGGTGACCGCGGAACGGGGCCGCACGGCACAGCCGGTGACGGTGGTCTCCAGAACGGCCGCCCCGGGCGGATTGCCGACGAGCCGGTTGACGAGGGCCGCCGCGGGGGCGTCCAGCGCGCCGGAGCGGGGGATACCGAGGTGGGCGTGGCCCGGACGCCCCCGGTCCTGCACCGTGGTGAGCGCCCCGGCGCGGACGACGGAGAGAGCACGGTCCGTCACGAGGCACCCGCCGGTTCCGCCGGTGGCTTCGGTGGTTCTGCCGCAGGTTCCGCCGGGCTCGCCGGTCCCACCGCGACGAAGCGCACGCGCGTGCCCGGGGACAGCAGCGCGGCCGGTACGCGCGCGTGGTCCCACAGAACGGCATCCGTGCTGCCGATCAGCTGCCAGCCGCCCGGCGACGAACGCGGGTACACGCCCGTGTACGGTCCGGCCAGCGCCACCGAGCCTGCCGGGACCCGGGTGCGCGGGGTGGCCCGGCGGGGGACGTCGTAGCGCGGGGGCAGGCCGGTGAGGTAGCCGAAGCCGGGGGCGAAGCCGCAGAACGCGACCCGGAACTCGGTGCCCGCGTGGATACGGGCCGCCTCCTCCTCGGTGACGCCCCAGTGGGCGGCGACGTCGGCGAGGTCGGGGCCGTCGTAGCGCACCCGTAGTTCGATCACCTCGCCCGACCTCGCGGGAGCGGACGGGATGTCGGCCGCGGCCAGTTCGGACATCAGACGGGCCGGGTCGTCGACCCCGTCAAGGAGCACCGTCCGGGCCGCCGGAACGATCTCGCGGACCCTGAGCAGTCCGGCGGCGCGGCGGCGCAGCAGCTCCGCGTGGAGGGCCTCGGCCTCGCTGCCCGAGGCCACCTCGACGAGGAGGGCGTCCTCGCCGAAGGGCATCACCCGCATGCTCATGCGAATGCCTCCACCCGTACGCCCGACTCCTCCAGCCTCCGCCGGACCCGGCGGGCCAGCTCCACCGCGCCGGGCGTGTCGCCGTGCAGGCACAGGGAACGCGCGCGTACCTCGATGTTCGCGCCGGTGAGGGAGGTGACCGTGCCGGAGAGGGCCAGCCCCACCGACCGCTCGACGACGGCGTCCGGATCGGTGAGCACGGCCCCGGTCCGGCCGCGCGGCACGAGCGTGCCCTGCTCGGTGTACGCACGGTCCGCGAACGCCTCCGTGACGGCCGGCAGACCCGCCTCGGCGGCCAGGTCCAGCAGACGCGAGCCGGGCAGCCCCAGCACGGGCAGCGAGGCGCCGGCGAGGCGTACCCCGTCGACCACCGCGCCCGCCTGCTCCTCGTCGTGCACGACCCGGTTGTAGAGCGCGCCGTGCGGTTTGACGTACGCCACGCGCGCGCCCGCCGCACGGGCGAAGACCTCCAGGGCGCCGATCTGGTAGGCCACCTCGGCGGCCAGCTCGGCGGGCGGCACGTCCATGGCGCGCCGCCCGAACCCCGCCAGGTCCCGGTAGGAGACCTGGGCGCCGATCGTCACGCCCCGCTCGGCCGCCAGCGCGCACACCCGTCGCATGGTGGCCGCGTCCCCGGCGTGGAAGCCGCAGGCCACATTGGCGCTGCTGACGACGGACAGCAGCTGCTCGTCGTCGGTGAGCAGCCATCGGCCGAAGCCCTCGCCGAGGTCGGCGTTCAGATCGATCGCGGTCATGGTTGCCTTCCTGTTCCTTCCCGGTGATTCCAGTGTCTCCCGCTCAGGCCACGCGGTACTGCTCGTCGCGGGCGTCGGTGATCAGCATCTGCCCAGGGGCGTGGGTGAGGGCGAACGGCGGGCGTGAGGCCATCACCGCGGCCTGCGGGGTCACCCCGCAGGCCCAGAAGACCGGGATGTCGTCCGGTCCGGCGTCCACCGGGTCGCCGAAGTCGGGCCGGCCGAGGTCGTCGATGCCCAGTCCCGACGGATCGCCGCAGTGTACGGGGCTGCCGTGCACCGCCGGGAGCAGACTGCTCTCCCGGATGGCGGCCGACAGGTGCTCCGGCGGCACCGGACGCATCGACACCACCATCGGCCCGTGCAGCCGCCCCGCGGGACGGCACTGACGGTTCGTCACGTACATCGGGACGTTGCGCCCCTGCTCGAGGTGGCGGATCGGGACGCCCGCCCCGGCGAGTGCCCACTCGAAGGTGAAGCTGCAGCCGATGAGGAACGACACCAGGTCCTCGCGCCAGTACGCGCGCGCGTCCGTCGGCTCGTCCACGAGCTGCCCGTCCCGCCACACCCGGTACCGCGGCAGATCGGTCCGCAGGTCGGCCCCCTCGGCCAGCACGGTCGTCCACGAACCGGCGTCCGTGACGTCGAGCACCGGACACGGCTTCGGGTTGCGCTGGCAGAACAGCAGCATGTCGTACGCCCAGTCCGCGGGCACCGAGATCAGGTTGACCTGGGTGTGGCCGGCCGCGACCCCGGCCGTGGGACCCGCGAGGCCCTCCCGGAAACGGGCCCGGGCGGTTTCGGGGCTCCACGCGTGCGCGTGCTCGTCGACGAGGGCCACGGGGCGGTCCTCGGTGAGGGGACGGTTCACTCCAGTTCCTTCCCGCGCGTCTCCGGCAGCCCCAGCAGCGCCAGGGCGGCGATTCCGTAGCCGATCGCGCCGAACACCAGCGCGCCGCCCACACCCCAGCTGTCGGCCAGATAGCCGACCGTCGTGGGGAAGACGGCGCCCACGGCGCGGCCGGTGTTGTACGTGAAGCCCTGCCCGGTACCGCGGACGGCCGTCGGGTACAGCTCGCTGAGGAAGGACCCGAAGCCGCTGAAGATCGCCGACATGCAGAACCCGAGCGGGAAACCGAGGACCAGGAGCAGGGTGTTGGCGCCGTCGGGGATGTTCGCGTACGCCAGGATGCAGACCGCCGACAGCAGGGCGAACAGCCAGATGTTGCGGCGCCGGCCCAGCCGGTCGGTGAGATAGCCGCCGGTGAGGTAGCCCAGGAAGGCGCCCGAGATCAGGAACGTCAGGTAGCCGCCCGTGCCGACCACCGACAGGCCCCGCTCCGACTTCAGGTACGTCGGCACCCAGGTCGCCAGGGTGTAGTAGCCGCCCTGCACGCCGGTCGACAACAGCCCGGCGAAGAGCGTCGTGCGCAGCAGCGGGCCCTTGAAGATGGCCGGGAACGATCCCTTGCCGGTGTGCCGCTCGCGCGCTGCGGCGGCCTCCGGCGCGTCCTTCACCCGGCGTCGCATCCACACCACGAGCAGCGCGGGCAGGGCACCGGTCCAGAACATCACGCGCCAGGCCATGTCGTCGCCGAAGAACGAGAAGACCAGCGTGTACGCGAGAGCCGCGAGGCCCCAGCCGACGGCCCACGAGCTCTGGATCGCGCCGAGAGTACGGCCCCGGTGCCTCGCGCTCGCGTACTCGGCGACCAGGATGGCGCCGACGGCCCACTCGCCGCCGAAGCCGAGGCCCTGCAGGGCGCGGAAGACGAGCAGTGTCTCGTAGTTCGGCGCGAAGCCGCAGGCGACGGTGAACACGGCGTACGTGATCACTGTGATCATCAGGGCCCTGACCCGGCCGAACCGGTCGGCGACCACGCCCGCGACGGCGCCGCCGACCGCGGACACGACCAGCGTGACGGTGGTGAAGAGACCGGTCTGGCCGCTGTCCAGGCCGAAGTACGACGCCAGCGCGACCATGCTCAGCGGCAGCGTGAAGTAGTCGTAGGAGTCGAGGGCGTAGCCGCCGAACGCGCCGGCGAACGCCTGCCTGCCGCGCGGGCCGAGGGCGCGCAGCCAGGCGAACGCCCCGTCGTCGGTGACGTGTCCGGCGCCGGCCGGGCGCGCGGGGGTGGCAGGGGCCTGGGGTGGTGGGGTCGTGCTCATGGGGCACCTCACAGAGGGATGACGGAGGGCTGGGAGTGAGCAGTGCCGTGCGGTGGCGGGCGTCACCCGGTGTGGGGGACGGGGCGCCGCCATGAAAGGAAGGTAGAGGATCGTTGAACGATCCTTCAATACCCGTGTTGTTTCGTTCTCGTGTTCTGCGGTTGAATTCGGGCATGGCAGAGCAACTGGCGGGACTGGCCGACGATCGCGCCCTCCTGGGGCGCACCAGTACGGCCGAGCGGGTTTCGGACATCCTCAGGGGCCGTATCGCCGACGGGTTCTTCCCCCCGGGGACGCGTCTGTCCGAGGACAGCATCGGCGGGGCGCTCGGTGTCTCGCGCAACACGCTCCGCGAGGCGTTCCGGCTGCTCACGCATGAGCGTCTGCTCGTCCACGAGCTGAACCGGGGCGTGTTCGTGCGGGTTCTGACCGTCGAGGACGTCGAGGACATCTACCGCACGCGCGCGCTCGTCGAGTGCGCCGTCGTCCGGGGACTGGGGGAGCCGCCGTACCGCCTGCAGGCCCTCCGCGGGGCCGTCACGGAGGGGCAGGTGGCGGCGGTCGAGGATGACTGGAAAGCGGTGGGTACCGCCAACATCCACTTCCACCACGAACTCGTCGCCCTGGCCGGCAGCGCCCGTACCGACGAACTGATGCGCAGCGTCTTCGCCGAGCTGCGCCTCGCCTTCCACGTCGTCGACGACCCGCGGCGGCTGCACGAGCCGTACCTCATGCGCAACCGCCAGATCCTCCAGGCCCTGGAGGCGGGCGACAGGGGTGAAGCGGAGAAGCTGCTCGAGGTGTACCTCCGGGACTCGCTGGAGCGCGTCGTCGAGGTGTACCGGCGGCGGGTGGGAGAGGAGACCGCGGGCAGGGGCGACGACTGAGGCCGCCGCGCGGCCTCACGACGGGCGGCATCCCGTGGCTTTCCCGCAGGTGGCGTACGCCGTCAGCCGGCCTCGGGGCGGCGGACGCATCTGCGGTCGTTTGGGTCGATGTCAGACCGAGGACCTACTCTGTGCACCGTGACTTCGCCTGCATCGACGGACCGTGTTCCGCCCCAGATCGGCGCGGGTCCGCGCCCCGCGCCGGGCCCGGCCGCCGACGAGGGGCTGGCGCGGCGCCTGCGCGCGCTGGCCTGCACCGCGCCCATCCACGACCTCGACGCGCGCAAGGCCAACCTCGCCGGTGAGTACTCGGTGTACGGCATGGCGGAGATCGCCCTCGCCGCGATCGACCTCGTCACCCTGAACATGGACTTCGACACCGGCGCCGACCACGACCAGATCGTGGCCCGCCTCATCCCGCGCATCGCCGCCCAGGCACCCCGGCGGCCGGTCGCCGAGCACGAGCGTGTGGCCCGCTGGGTCCTGGAGAACCTGATCAACGTCGGCAGCGTCGACCGCGGCTTCCGCGCCGTGTACGGCACCTTCGCGTCCGACGGCACCTATGTGCGCCGCGACTACGACTTCAAACTGGTCGAGGAAGTCCCCGGTCACGGCGGCACGGTCTTCCTGAGGACCACGGACGAGGCGGTCAACGTCCTCGTCGGAGCCCTCGACACCGACGTCACCAGCGCGCAGATCGCCGCCGAGGTCAAGCTGGAGGTCCTCATCCGCCGCGGCCGCCTGGCCGACGCCCAACTCGCCGCCGAGCAGGCCCGCTACCGCACCGTGCAGTACTCGGAGACCCTCCGCAGGGCCCTGGACGCGACCCGGCGCAACGTCCGCGCGGTGGACTGGCTGAGCGCCGTCCCCGACATGATCGCCGAGGCCCTCGACCACGTCGCCGACCGCTACCGCCACGAGAACGCGATCCTCACCAACATCCGCAGAGCGCGTGACGAGATCGAGGACGCCGAGAACAAGCGGCGCGCCGCCGAACTCGTCGACATCGTCAAGGACTGCATCCGCCGCCACACACAGCTGCAGTCCCGGCTGCTGGAGGCCGGCCCGCTGTTCCGCGCGGAACAGGACCGGCAGGCCTTCGCCACCCCCATGACGTCCTCGGGGACAGACCTCTACGGCCATCTCGTGGCGCCCCTGCTCCCGTTGCCGCTCGAGCGGGCGGTCCGGGTCACCGACGCCTTCTTCGCACGCGGGACCGGACTGCGCACCCCCGCGGCCGTTCGCGTCGGCGACCTGGTCGACCTGCTGCTGACACCACCGGTGGAGCGCGAGCACCTGGGGGCGGAGATGCCCGAGCCCGACCTCGTCGCGACCCCCGACGACAGCCGGTTCAGCGAGGAACAACTCGCGGCCGCCAAGGAGTTGCTCGATCTGCCGGCGGACGCACCCCGACGGCTGTCGGGGCTGCTGGCTCAGGCGCGGCGCACCGGTGACCTCGAACTGCCGTATCTGGTGGCCTTGCTGGCGGTCCATGCCGCGAGCCCGGCCGTCGGGACGGCCTACCGCCAGGGCGAGGAGAAGCTGCTGTTCGCCGTGGACGACGGGACAGAGCTGGACGACCCCGAGTTCGGCGGAGCCGATCTGATAGTCGGCACCGCGCTGCTGGACGCCGCGGGGATGGCGGCGGACCGCACGGAGGCGGCATGAGCCGGACCGGTCACCGAAAGCACACGAACACCAAGGAGCCGAAGCCGTGACCGAGCACGTCGAGTGGAGCGACACGGAGGCCCCCGCCCCGGCGGCGAACACCGCCGTCACCCCCGCCGACGCCGCCGACGCGGCGCGGCTCGTCGCCTTCGGACTCCAGCCCAAGCTGCAGCCCGCGCGCGACCAGGAGTACGCCGAGCTGCTGCGCCGCCACCGCGAGGACCCGGCGTTCGCCCGGCTCGCCGACGCCGTCGCCGCCGGGCTCGGGCTGATCGTGCTGGAGGTCTCCCCGCGCGCCGGAATGGCCGTGACCGCCGCCGAGGACTCGGTGTTCGCCGTCCGGATGGGGGACTACGCGCGTCGTACCTCCGCCGACGGCGGCGACCGCTTCCTGCACGGCCTCGCCCATCTCGCGGTCGCCGCGATGGCGTTCCCGCGGCCCGAGGACCTGGCCGACGACGGGTACATCGGACGCGTCAGCGTCAACGGCGTCGACGCCTTCGTCCGCCAGGCCTGCCGCCGGCTGGAGGAGCGGGCGGCGGAACAGGGCGAGAACACCGACCCGGCCACCGACGCGCCAGGCCTGGAGACCGCCTGGCGCGTCTGGGCCAGACGCAGCGCCGCCGGCGCCACCAAGGACGCCCGCCGGCTCGCCGGCTCGACCACCGGCATCGTCGGCAAGGCCGTCGCCTTCCTCACCGACTCCGGCTTCCTCCAGCGCACCGGCGACGACAACGGAGGGACGTACCGGACGACGGCCCGCTACCAGCTCCAGGTGCGCGACATGGCCGGCAGCGCCGCCCTGGCCGAACTACTGGAACTGGGCGTCGTCCCGGTCACCGACGGCACGCCGACGCTTCTGCCCCCCGAGGAGGCCGACGACCTGGAACTGGTGGCCGATGCCGGGCTGCCGTTCCACTCCTGACGCCTCCAGCGCCCCTCACCCCCTGATCTGCCGAAGACTTACGAGAGTCCGCCATGTACGAGCTGTCCCGGGTCCGCCTCTACTCCATCGGGCCCGCCGGTGCGCGCTACGCCGACACCGTGCTTGACCTGAGGGGCGTCGGCGACGTCGTGCCCGACCCCGCCCCCACGCAGGCGGAGTTCTTCGAGGAGGAGCCCGTCGGCCCGCCGCGCCGGCCCGCCCCCGCCGGCGTCCTCTTCCTGGAGAACGGCGGCGGCAAGTCCGTCCTGCTCAAACTGATCTTCTCGGTGATGCTGCCGGGCCACCGCAACACCCTCGGCGGTGCCAGCTCCGGTGTGCTGCGCAAGTTCCTGCTCGCCGACGACTGCGGCCACGTGGCCCTGGAGTGGCAGCACGTACTGACCGGCGAGTGCGTCGTGGTGGGCAAGGCGAGCGAGTGGCGCGGCCGTCAGGTCTCCAACGACCCGCGGAAATTCGCGGAGGCCTGGTACTCCTTCCGGCCGGGCCCCGGGCTCAGCCTCGACAACCTGCCCGTCGCCGAGTCCACCGCCGTACGGCCGCCCGTCGAGGGAGCCTCCGGGGCGCACGGGCGACGGCGCACCATGAAGGGGTTCCGGGACGCCCTCACCGAGGCGGGGAAGGCCTATCCGCACCTGGAGGTGCACTGGGAGGAGATCCACGACCGCTGGGTCGAGCACCTCACCGAACTCGGCCTCGACCCCGAACTCTTCCGCTACCAGCGGGAGATGAACGCCGACGAGGGCGAGGCCGCCGGCCTCTTCGCGGTCAAGAAGGACTCCGACTTCACCGACCTGCTGCTGCGCGCGGTCACGGACACCCGGGACACCGACGGACTCGCCGACCTCGTCAGCGGATTCGGCAACAAGCTCGGCCGGCGCGCCGAGCTGATCGCCGAGCGGGACTTCACCGCCGGCTCGGTGGACCTGCTCGGACGGATCGTCGAGGCCGCGGAGGCACGCGCGCGTGCGCGTGACATCCACACCGCGGCCGAGCGGCGAACCCGCACCCTGGCACGCAGGCTGTCCGCGCGGGGCGTCCAGGAGCGGTTGCGGGCCGCCGACCTCGCCCAGCGGGTCACGGCCGCCGCCCACACCGTCACCCAGTCCGAGGGCGCACGCGAGCGCAGCGCGCTGATCGCCGCCGAACTCGCCTTCCGGCACGCCTCCCTGGCGCTCGCCGCCGCCGAGAAGTCCGCCGCCGCGCAGAAACGCGAACTCGCCGACGCCCGCACCCTGCACTCCGCCTGGCAGGCCGCCGAGGCCGTCCTGCGCCACCGCGCCGCCTCCGACCGCGTCGCGCGGGTGTCCGCCGCGATCCAGGAGGCCGAGCGGGACGCCGCTCCGGCCCTCGCCGCCCGCGCCAAGGCCGCCGTCGGCCTCGTACGGGCACTGCACGCGGCCGCCGAGAGCGCCGAGTCCCTCGCCAACGAGGAGGAGGAACGCTCGGCGGCCCTTCAGGAGGCCGGCGAGAGCGCGCACCGGGACTCCACCTCCGCCGCCACCGAGGCACAGCGCGCCCGCAGCGAGATCGGGCACCTGCGCCAGCGCCTCACCGAGGTCGAACAGGAGACCGCCGAGGCGGTCCGCGCGGGCTGGCTGGACGACAGCGCGCCCGACGCCGACCCCGCGCGCGCGGCCCTCGCCGCCAGCGACGCCGAGAAGACGGCCGTGGCCGCCTGGGACACCGCCCGCGAGGCGTCCCGCAGGGCCGCCGACCTCGCCCGCGAAGCGGCCTCCGCCGAGTCCCGCGCCGAGCTGACCGCGGCTCGCGCGGCGGACGCGGCGACGGCCGCCAGGCGGTCCTACGAGGCGGAGCGCCGGCTCGCCGAAGCACTGGCGGGCGAGGAGCGGCTGGCGGAGCTGCTCGGCGTGACCGGCGGACCCTCCCGCGGGCCCATTCCGCAGCCCCGCCACGACGGCGAGTCCGGCGACATCCCCCTCACCCCAGAGGACCTCGACCGCTGCGCCGACGACCTGCGCGCACTCCTCGACGACGCCGTCTCCTCCGCGGAACGGCAGCTCTTCGAGCTGCGCACCGCCGCCGCCGACGACTCCCGCATCCTCGGCGCACTCGGTGACGGCGGGCTGCTGCCGCCCGGCCCGGACGTGCTGGCCACCGTCGAGTTCCTCGGCGAACACGGCATCCCCGCCCTGCCCGGCTGGCGCTATCTCGCCCAGGCCGTCGACCCCGCCGACCACGCGCGCGTGCTGGCCGCCCGCCCCGAGCTGGTCGACGGCGTGATCATCACCGACCCGGCCTCGCACGCACGCGCGCGTGAGGCCCTCGACGACGCCGCGCTGCTGCCGCGCTCGGCCGTCGCGGTCGGTACGGCCGCCGCCCTGCTCGCGCCGACCCCGGCCGCCGGCGCGCAGCCCGGAGACGTGTTCCTCGTACCGCCGAACCCGGCCATGCACGACGAGCACGCCGCCGACGAGGAACGGCAGGCGCTGCGCGCGCGGGCCACCGAACGGGACGAGGACATCCGCCGGCTCGCGGCACGGCTCGGCAAGGACCGGGAGCTGTCCGCCCGGCTCGCCTCCTGGCGCACCGGCTGTCCCGCCGGGCGGCTCACCGAACTGGCGCGGGCAGCCGACGAGGCGCGCGCGTTCGCCGAGGAGGCGGAGGCCGAACTGGCCGAGGCGCGTACCGCGCGGGCGGAGACGGAGGAGGCCGCCACCGAGGCCGCCCGGGTGCGCGACGAGAGGCAGGAGACCGCGCAGAAGGCCCGGCGCGCCGCCGACGCCCTGGCGGGGCTCGCCTTCCGGCTGCGTGAACGGGCGGGCTGGCAGGTCAAACTGCGGGAACTCGCCGACGAGGCCACCGAGTCGGAGGCCCGGGCCCAGGTCTGCCTGGAGCGCGCCCGCGCCGCGGACGAGGACCGCCGCGCCGCCCAGCGTGCCGCCGACGACGCCCGCCGCACCGCGCGTGCGCTGCGCGCCGAGCGCTCGGAGATCGCCGGCGCCCCCGACGACGTACCGGACGACGACACGGACGCGCCCAAGTCGTCCCTGCCCGCCCTCCGCGAGGCCTACCGGGCCGCCTCCCAGCTCTACGAGAAGGTCGGTGTCGGTGCCGACCTCCGGGCCGAGCAGGCACGCGCGGAGAGCGACGAGAGCGCGGCCCGGGCCGAGCTGGACCGGCTCAGCAACAAGGTGCGTACGCGCGCCGAGCAGCTGCTCCGGTCGCCCGACGGATCCGACGGGCCGTCCCGGCAGGCGGCCGCCGCCCGCGCTGAGGAACTGGTGCAACTCCTGGAGACCCGGGTGTCCACGGCCAGTGAGCAACTCGGGCGGCTGCGCGGCGAGGCCGAGCGGCACGCGCCCGAGGACGGCGAGGCCCACACCGAGCTGACCGAGGAGCTCCAGCCGCGCGACGCCGAGCACGCCCAGGCGCTGCTGCGCACGGCCGCCGCCGAACTCGCCTCCCGCACCGAGGCCTTGGCGCAGGCCCGCGAGGCACACACCGAACTGCTCGACGCGCACCGCGCAGCCGAGGACGCGGCCGGCGGCTTCGACGAGGTCGCCGCGATGCTCCGCGACCTGCTGCGCGAGCACGTCACCGAGGAGGAACAGGAAGCCCCGGAGCCCTACCCCGGCAGCCTGGAAGAGGCCCGGCAGTCGGCCGCCGAGGCCCGCCGCTCGCTGCGCGGCTGCGCCGCCGACCTCTCCGCCGCCGAGTCCGCAGTACGCGAAGCGAGCGATGTGCTCGTCCGGCACGCCAACTCCACCCGCTACGAGCAGGTCCGCACGCCCGCTCGCCAGCAGATCCGCGAGCTGCCCGCCTCCGCCCTGCCGGAGCACGCCCAGAAGTGGGCGGACGCCTTCGCGCCCCGACTGCGGGTGCTGACGGACGAGTTGGAGCAGCTGGAGCGCAACCGGGACTCGATCGTGGACCGGCTGCGCGGGCTCGTCGAGTCCGCCCTCGCGACCCTGCGCTCGGCCCAGCGGCTCTCCCGCCTGCCCGAGGGGCTCGGCGAGTGGTCCGGCCAGGAGTTCCTGCGCATCCGCTTCGAGGAACCCGACCAGGCCACCCTCACCGAGCGCCTCGGCGAGGTCATCGACGAGGCGACCCGCGCGGCCGTGAAGAAGAACTCCGACCTGCGGCGTGACGGCATGTCACTGCTGCTGCGGGGGGTGGGCGCCGCCCTCCAGCCCAAGGGGGTCGCCGTCGAGATCCTGAAGCCGGACGCCGTGCTGCGCGCCGAGCGGGTGCCCGTCGGGCAGATGGGCGACGTGTTCTCCGGCGGTCAGCTGCTGACCGCGGCCATCGCCCTGTACTGCACGATGGCGGCCCTGCGCTCCAACGACCGGGGCCGGGACAAGCACCGGCACGCCGGCACCCTGTTCCTCGACAACCCCATCGGCCGCGCCAACGCCACCTACCTGCTGGAGCTCCAGCGGGCCGTGTCGGACGCGCTCGGGGTGCAACTGCTGTACACCACCGGCCTGTTCGACACGACGGCGCTGGCGGAGTTCCCGCTGGTCATCCGGCTGCGCAACGACGCCGACCTCCGGGCGGGCCTGAAGTACATCAGCGTGGAGGAGCATCTGCGTCCGGGACTGCCCCAGCAGCCCCGGACGGGAGAGGCCGTGCACAGCGAGATCACGGCCACCCGGATGTTCAAACGGCCGGCTCCCAACGCCCCTTGAGGGCGCCGGGAGCGAGGCGCCTCAGGGGTGGGACAGCTGTCCGGTGCCGCCCTGCCGGCGTATCCGCTCCTGCGCCCGCTCGGTGGCCCGGACCTGCCGTCGCGCGCGGCGGCGCTCACGGCGCAGCGCCCGCGCGGTGCTGCTGGGCGCCGACACCACGCCGTAACGCTGGTTCCACACCTGCCGGGTCACCCAGACGTCCAGCGCGGCCCAGGTGGCCACCACGGTGCTGACCACACTGCTGATCACCATCGGGAAGGCCAGCCAGGAACCGGCGAGGGTGCAAAGGAACGCCACCATCGCCTGAAGCAGTGTCACCGCGATGACGAGGACCGCGCGCACCGCCGCCTTACGCACCGGGTCGGGCAGCCGGCGTCGGCGCGCGGGCTCGTCGACCCACAACGGCCGGTAGACGGCCCGCTCTTGTGCGGTGCCGGTCGCACTCCCGGTGCCGTCGCGCCGGTCCTCCCCCCGTCCGCTCTCCGCAATGTCACGATCCGGTATCCCGGGGCCCCGCAGCGCTGTACCGCGCGCCGTCGCACTCTCTTCGGGCGCCCCGCGCCGCTCCGCCGTGCCCATCACCGTGTCACTCCCCACCGCCGGCCGACCGCTCACTACCGGGCCGAAGGCCCGCTCCCCTGTGGCTGCCCGGCTTGCTCTGATTTACGCCGCCGAGGTGCGGGCTGCGGCTCCTGTGGCCGATTCCGCCCCCAATTCCCAATGGTTAGGACGGACGAGACGGCGCGAAGATTCCCAAGTTGCGAAAAATTCTGGCCAAGTCGTCCACGAGGCCGATCGGATCCGGTCTTGTTGCGTAGCCCGGATTCTGGGCGGTTATCTCCAGTAATGCCCGGACAACTCCGCATGTCTCGACTCCGGAGCGGAAGTTCGGCTTCCGGACAGCTCTTCGAGTTAACTGTGTGTCGGTAGTAGGCTCGCGCCGTTTGTTGACGCACATGCGTACCCCCTGCCGGTGGGGGGTCGAGCTGGGGGAGTCCATGCGCTTTCGCGGGAAGTCGGTCCGCCGGAAGATCGTGGCGCTGCTTCTCGTGCCGCTGGTGTCCCTCACCGCCATCTGGGGCTTCGCCACGGTACTGACGGGCCGTGAGGCGAACCGCCTGTTCACCGTGTCCTCCGTCATGGAGAAGGTCGGCTACCCGATCGAGGACACGGTCCGCGTCGTCCAGCAGGAACGCCGCCAGACCCTCGTGCACCTCGCCGACCCGCGCGCCTCCGAGGCGCTCGCCGCGCTGCGCCGTACCCGGACCGCCACGGACGAGGCGCTCGCCGAGCTCCGCCACAACGCGCGCGACGCCGACGTCCGCGACGTCCTGGACCAGGACGACGGCAACGGACTGACCGCGGTGCTCGACGCCTTCGACGGACTGGACTCCCTGCGCCGCAGCGTCGAGGAGGGCACCGTCACCCGGTCCCAGGCCCTGGACCTCTACAACCAGCTGATCGACCCCTGCTACACCCTGCTCGCCAAGCTGGACGTGGTCGACAGCGTGGAGATGGACAAGCAGTACCGGGCCCTCGTCAGCGTCGCCCGCGCGCGCGAACTGCTCTCCCGGGAGGACGCCCTCCTCGGCTCCGCCCTGGTCGTCGGCCGGCTCAGCCGCGAGGAGATCCGCGACGTCTCCGACCTGGAGGCGCAGCGCGAGGTGGTCTACGACATCAGCCTCGCCCAGCTGCCCGATGCCGAAGCCGAACGCTACGAGAGCTTCTGGAAGAACGCCACCACCGCCCCGCTGCGCACCGTCGAACAGGCCGTCGGCGCCGCGACGCCCGGCGATCTGCCCCGCGGCGTCACCGCCAGGAACTGGGACACGGCGGCCGGAAACGTCCTCAAGGAACTCGGCACTCTGGACGAACAGGCCAACGACCGCTATCAGGACCGCGTCCACCCGGTGGCCGTCGAGGTCATCTCCAAGGCCGTCGTCGCCGGAGTGCTCGGACTCGTCGCCCTGATCCTCTCCCTCGTCCTGTCCGTGCGCATCGGCCGCGGCCTCATCCGCGACCTGCGCCAGCTGCGACTGGAGGCCCACGAGGCGTCCGGCGTGCGGCTGCCCAGCGTGATGCGCCGCCTCTCCGCCGGCGAGCAGGTCGACGTGGAGACCGAGGTACCGCGGCTGGAGTACGACAGGAACGAGATGGGCGAGGTCGGCCTGGCCCTCAACACCCTGCAGCGCGCCGCCGTCGAGGCCGCCGTCAAGCAGGCCGAGCTGCGCGCCGGAGTCTCCGAGGTCTTCGTCAACCTCGCCCGCCGCAGCCAGGTCCTGCTGCACAAGCAGCTCACCCTGCTCGACACCATGGAACGCCGCACCGAGGACACCGAGGAACTCGCCGACCTCTTCCGCCTCGACCACCTCACCACCCGTATGCGCCGGCACGCCGAGGGCCTGGTGATCCTCTCCGGCGCCGCCCCCTCCCGGCAGTGGCGCAAGCCCGTCCAGCTGATGGACATCGTGCGGGCCGCCGTCGCCGAGGTCGAGGACTACGAGCGCATCGAGGTCCGCCGCCTGCCCCGGCTCGCCGTCACCGGCCCCGCCGTCGCCGACCTCACCCACCTGGTGGCCGAACTCCTGGAGAACGCCACGGTGTTCTCCCCGCCGCACACCGCCGTCCACGTCCTGGGCGAGCGGGTCGCCAACGGGTTCACCCTGGAGATCCACGACCGCGGCCTCGGCATGGCGCCCGAGGCTCTCCTCGAGGCCAATCTCCGGCTCGCGGAGACCCCGGAGTTCGAACTCTCCGACACCGACCGCCTCGGACTGTTCGTGGTCAGCCGGCTCGCCCAGCGCCAGAACGTCCGGGTCTCCCTGCAGCCCTCGCCCTACGGCGGCACGACGGCCGTCGTCTTCATCCCCGACGCCCTCCTGACCGACGACGTCCCCGACACCAACGGCATCGGCTTCCGCCTCGACCGCCCCCGGGCCCCCAAGGCGACCGAGGCCGGCGCGAGCAGGCCCGCCCTCACCTCGTCGGTACAGCTCCCCGGAATGCCCGGCTCCGTACTGGACGGGCCGGTCGAGCTGGAGGCCCCCGTCGGCCTGGACGCCCTCGGCGGTTTCCCGGACGCGCTGGACGAGGAGGACGACGAGCACGGCGGCCTGTTCCGCCCGCGCCGTTCCCACATGCGCCCCGAGGACGGACCGGCCGCCGTCGTCGACCAGTACCGCGGGCTCCCCGACCCGCACGGCGAGCCGGACGCGACGGCCGGCGACCCGGCCGCTCCCGTGCCGCTGCCCAGCCGCCGCACACCCAAGCTGGTCAGTTCGCACGGCCGCCCCGTCACCGATCAGCGCTCCCGGCGCGCGGAGACCGACGACGAGTCCGCCACGCGCCCCGGACCCCGCCGTGTGGAGACCGACGGGCCGGCACCCCTGCCGTCGCGGCGTCGCGGCAGCGGGGCGCAGATCCCGCACAACAGCGGCGCCACCGAGCCCTCCGCGCTGCCCGGACGTCCCGGCCGCGGCACTGACGAGCCGTCCCGGCCTCCGGCCCTTCCTCAGCGGACCCGGCCGGCCGCGGCCGGACCAGGCGGCCAGGCCGATGGGGCCGCCTACCCGGGCGCGGTGCCCGAGCGGCGCGGCACGGGCTCGGACGGTCCCGAGGACCGTCCTGTCCTCGGCGGGGGACCTCGTGGCACCGGCGGATCCGCGCCGGGAGCGCTGCCCCGGCGCGTACGGCAGGCGAACCTCGCTCCGCAACTGCGGCAGGGCCCCGCCCCGCGCGCGGTGAACCGCCCCGACCCCGAGGACCGCGACGCCGACGAGGTACGCAGCCGGATGGCCTCGCTCCAGCGCGGCTGGCAGCGCGGCCGCGCAGAGAACGCCGCGGGCGACGACGTCCACAGCGGCACAGCACCACAAGGAACGACAAAGGGGGACGGTCGATGACCGCACCGAAGGCGATCGGCCACACCACGCCCGGCAACGGCGAGCTGAACTGGCTCCTCGACGAACTCGTCGACCGGGTCGCCAGCATCCGCAAGGCCGTCGTGCTCTCGGGCGACGGCCTGCCGACCGGGGTCTCCAAGGACCTGACCAGAGAGGACAGCGAGCACCTGGCCGCCGTCGCCTCCGGGTTCCACAGCCTCGCCAAGGGCGTGGGCCGGCACTTCGAGGCCGGGAGCGTCCGCCAGACCGTCGTCGAGCTCGACGACGCGTTCCTCTTCGTCACGGCCGCCGGCGACGGCAGCTGCCTCGCCGTCCTCGCGGACGCCGACTCGGACGTCGGGCAGGTCGCCTACGAGATGACCCTCCTCGTCAAGCGGGTCGGCGTACATCTGGCCTCCGCGCCGCGCACCGATCTGCCCTCGGGCGGGTAGTGGGATGGCATGAGCACAGACGGTCAGGGAAGAAGCCACTGGTTCGACGACGAGGCCGGACCGGTCGTCCGTCCGTACGCCATGACGCGCGGCCGCACCACCAGTGCGGTCCAGCACCGTCTCGATCTGATCGCGCTGGTCGTCGCCGAGCCCCACTCGGACGATCCCGAGGTGGACGACTCGCTGTCCCCGGAGCACGTGGACATCGTCGACCTGTGCCGGGAGGCGCCCCAGTCGGTCGCGGAGCTCTCCGCCGAACTCGACCTGCCCATCGGTGTGGTGAGGGTACTCGTCGGAGACCTCGTGGACGCGGAGTTCGTCCACGTGAACCGGCCGGTGCCCCCTGCCGAACTGCCGGACGAGAGTATTCTGCGCGACGTCATCAACGGTCTCCGGGCACTGTGAGCAGCGCGGAAGCGAGGTGAGGACGTGACCGGGCGGCAGCACCGGGAGGACCCGGACGGCACCTTCACCGGCATGGTCGCGCGCCGCCCCGACGGCCGTCCGCCGCATCAGGACGAGGGCCGCCACCAGCGCCCCGCCGCCCGCGCGGGCAGCGGGGCACGGGACAACCACGGACGGCACGGTCCGCCCCATCCGCTCGGCACCCCTATCACGCCACCAAGCAGGAGAGTTGAACGATGATCTTCGGGCGCTCTGAGCGCGGCAAGCCCCCGGTCGAGCCCGTCACGCTCAAGATCCTTGTGGCCGGCGGTTTCGGGGTGGGCAAGACCACCCTCGTCGGCGCCGTCAGCGAGATCAAGCCGCTGCGCACCGAGGAGTACCTCACCGAGGCCGGCCGCCCGGTCGACGATCTGACCGGCGTCGAACGCAAGCACACCACCACCGTCGCCATGGATTTCGGACGCATCACCCTGCGCGAGGACCTGGTGCTGTACCTGTTCGGCACGCCCGGCCAGGAGCGGTTCTGGTTCATGTGGGACGAGCTGTCCGAGGGCGCGCTCGGCGCCGTAGTCCTCGCCGACACCCGCCGGCTGGACGACTGCTTCGCCGCCGTCGACTACTTCGAGCGCCGGGCCATACCCTTCCTCATCGCCGTCAACTGCTTCGAGGGCGCGGCCCGTTACCCGGAGGACGACGTGCGCCGGGCGCTCGACCTCGACGACGACGTACCGGTGATCCTCTGCGACGCCCGCGACCGGCGCTCGGTCCGGGACGTCCTGGTCGGCGTCGTCCAGCACGCGATGGACTACGGAACCGACCGCCGACAGCCTGTCACCACCTGAGCGGCGCACTGCCCGTACCCACGGTCACCCCGGGTGCGGGCCGCGGCTCGCGACACTAACCCTCGCCGTCCTCCACCCAGCCGAAGCTCTTCTCCACGGCCTTGCGCCAGTTGCCGTACTCGCGGTCGCGCACCGACGCCTCCATCGCCGGAGCCCACTCCGCGTCCTTCCGCCAGTGCGCCTTGAGTTCGTCGAGGTCGTTCCACACCCCGGTGGCCAGCCCCGCCGCGTACGCCGCGCCCAGGCAGGTCGTCTCGGAGACCCTGGGCCGGATCACCGGCACACCGAGCACATCCGCCTGATGCTGCATCAGCAGGTTGTTCTTCGTCATGCCGCCGTCCACCTTCAGGGTCGTGATCCGCACCCCGGAGTCCTGGAACATGGCGTCCACGACCTCCCGCGTCTGCCAGCTCGTCGCCTCCAGCACCGCGCGCGCGAGATGGGCCTTGGTGACGTAGCGGGTGAGGCCGGTGACCACACCACGGGCGTCCGAGCGCCAGTACGGCGCGAACAGCCCCGAGAACGCGGGCACGATGTAGGCGCCGCCGTTGTCCTCGACGCTCGCCGCCAGCGTCTCGATCTCGTCAGCCGTACGGATGATGCCGAGCTGGTCCCGGAACCACTGCACCAGCGCACCCGTTATGGCGATCGACCCCTCCAGACAGTAGACCGGTGCCTCCCCGCCGATCTTGTAGCCCATCGTCGTCAGCAGCCCGCTCTTCGACGGCACCGGCCGGTCCCCGGTGTTGAGCAGCAGGAAACTGCCCGTCCCGTACGTGTTCTTCGCGGTGCCCACGTCGTAGCAGGCCTGGCCGAACACCGCCGCCTGCTGGTCGCCCAGCGCCGAGGCGACCGGCACCCCGCCGAGCTGTCCCACGGCCGTGCCGTACACCTCGGCGGAGGACCTGATCTCCGGCAGCACCGCCTCGGGCACGTTCATGGCCGACAGAATCGAGGAATCCCACTGCAGGGTCTCGAGATTCATCAGCATGGTCCGCCCGGCGTTGGTCACATCGGTCACATGCCGGCCGCCGTCGACACCACCCGTGAGATTCCAGATCAGCCAGGAGTCGATCGTGCCGAAGGCGATCTCGCCCCGCTCGGCCCGGTCCCTGAGCCCGGGCACATGGTCCAGCAGCCAGGCCGCCTTCGGCCCCGAGAAGTAGCTCGCCAGCGGCAGCCCCGTCTGCTCACGGAAGCGGTCCTGCCCGTCGGAGCCACCGAGTTCGTTGCACAGGCCCGCGGTCCGGGTGTCCTGCCAGACGATGGCGTTGTGCACGGGCTTGCCCGTGGACCGGTCCCAGAGCACCGTCGTCTCACGCTGGTTGGTGATGCCGAGCGCGCTGATCTGGTCGGCCCGCAGCCCGGCCTTCGCGATCGCCCCGGCGACCACGGCCTGCACCTTGGACCAGATCTCCGTGGCGTCGTGCTCCACCCAGCCGGGCTTCGGAAAGATCTGGCGGTGCTCGCGCTGGTCGACGGCGACGATCGCGCCGCCGTGGTCGAAGACGATGCAGCGGCTGGAGGTGGTGCCCTGGTCGATTGCGGCGACGTACTTCTCGGCGTTGTCCGTCATGGCTACCCCTTGGGCTGGGTTCGAAGGGCTGGGCGGCCGTCAGAAGGCCGCGTGGTAGATGAGGCCGGCGAGCGCTCCGCCGATCAGCGGGCCGACCACCGGGATCCATGCGTAACCCCAGTCGGAGGTGCCCTTGTTCGGGATCGGCAGGAAGGTGTGCACGATGCGCGGGCCGAGGTCGCGAGCCGGGTTGATGGCATAGCCGGTGGGCCCGCCCAGGGACAGTCCGATGCCGACGACGAGCAGGGACACGATCAGCACGAGCGTGCCCGACTCGCCGAGCCCCTTCGTCAGCCCGAAGGCGAGGAGCGGCAGGACGAGCGCGATCGTCGCGATGATCTCCGTGATCAGGTTGGCGACCGGGTTCCGGATCTCGGGGATGGTGGAGAAGATCCCCAGGGTCGGCGTCGGCTCGTCCGCCGTGCCCTCCGTGGTGCCCGTCTGCCGCACGTTCGCCTGGAACTGCGCGAGATACACCAGATACGCGAGGACGGCGCCCAGCATCGCACCGACCATCTGTCCCAGCAGATAGACCCAGACCTTGCCCCACTTGCCCGTGTCGACCGCGATCCCGAGGGTGACGGCCGGGTTGAGCTGCCCGCCCGACAGCGGCGCGGCCGTGTACGCCCCCGCCAGCACGCCGAACCCCCAGCCGAAGGCGATCACCACCCACCCCGAGGCCCGGGCCTTGGAGTATCTGAGGGTGACCGCGGCGCAGACCCCCGCTCCGAACAGGATGAGGATGGCGGTGCCGATGACCTCGCCGACGAATATGTCCGAGTTGCTCATGGCGGCTCCTGGGCCCGGCCCGGGGCGATCGGCCCCGGTGCTCTGTGCGGGGGCGGTGCGCGTGGCTGCTTCGGCCATGGCAGGGAGGTTCCGCGCCCCGCCCGGCGTCCGTGACGAGCGTGCCGTCGTGGCCGAATCGCCCATGGGGGAGTGGGCCGCGGCGAGGAGCGCCGCGTGGCGTGTGCCTGGTTACGCCGAGAATGTACGGCGATGTCGGCCGACACCGGGAAGTGTTCACCGGCACCCAGGGAGCGTCAAGGAGGTGGACGCCAACGGTTGACGGCAGAGCGGGCGCAGCCGTGCCCTCACCCGAGCGCGGCTCAGCCCACCCCGGGCTCCGGTCCGGGGTCGCTTTCCGGGGCGGCCACGGACCGTGTGCTCATCTCACCGCGATCACCGCTGATCCGTGCCCGAACAGCCCCTGGTTCGCGGTGATGCCGACGCGCGCGTGGGCGATCTGACGGTTGCCGGCCTGACCGCGCAGCTGCCAGGTCACCTCGCAGACCTGGGCGATCGCCTGGGCCGGCACCGCCTCCCCGAACGAGGCGAGTCCGCCGCTGGTGTTCACCGGTATACGACCGCCGGGCGCCGTCGCACCCTCCCGCAGCAGCTTGGCGCCCTCGCCCTCGCCGCACAGCCCCAGATCCTCGTACCACTGCAACTCCAGGGCGGTGGACAGGTCGTAGACCTCGGCCAGCGAGAGTTCCTCGGGCCCGATGCCCGCCTCCTCGTACGCGGCGCGGGCGATGGACGCGCGAAACGGCTCACCGCTCGGCTCCACCGCGACCGCCGAGTCGGTGGCGATGTCCGGCAGGTCCAGCACGGTGTTGGGGTAACGGGGCGTCACGGTGGACACCGCCCGGATCCGCACCGGATCGGCCGCGCCGTGCCGGCGGGCGAACTCCATGCTGGACAGGACCAGGGCCGCCCCGCCGTCCGAGGTCGCGCAGATGTCCAGCAGCCGCAGCGGGTCGGCGACCACCGCGGAGGCGGCCACCTCCTCGGCCGAGACCCGCTTGCGGTAGCGCGCGTTCGGGTTCAGCGCCCCCATGGCGGCGTTCTTCACCTTGACCTGGGCGAAGTCCTCCGGGGTGTCCCCGTGCACCGCCATGCGCCTGCGCGCGTACAGCCCGAAGTACGCCGGGTTGGTGGCGCCGAGCACCCGGAACCGCAGCCAGTCCGGGTCGTCGGGACGGTCCCCGCCCGCCGGACGGAAGAAGCCCTTCGGTGCCGCGTCGGCCCCCACCACCAGCACCACGTCCGCGAGGCCGGCGAGGATCTGCGCCCGCGCCGCGCCTATCGCCTGCGCGCCCGACGCGCACGCCGCGTACACGCTCGAGACCCGGGCGCCCTGCCAGCCCAGGGCCTTCGCGAACGTCGCCCCGGCCACATACCCCGGGTAGCCGCCACGCACCGTGTCCGCGCCGACGATCGAGCCGACGTCCCGCCAGTCGAGCCCGGCGTCGGCCAGGGCCGCGCGCGCCGCCGTCACGCCGTACTCGACGAAGCCGCGCCCCCACTTGCCCCAGGGGTGCAGCCCCACGCCGAGCACCGCCACCTCTGCCGTCATCCCGCCACCCCCGTCGGCCGCCAATGCCAGGTCGTCCAGGTGGTTTCCGCGTCCTCGTGCAGCACACCGGGGACGATCTCCACCTCCATTCCCACCGTCAGATCGGCGACGGTGACCCCGGGAACCGCCTGTCCCAGCACCACGATCCGCTCGGACTCCAGCTCCACAGCGATCAACGCGTACGGCTCCCACGGAAGTTCCGGATTCGTCACATAGGGTGACGGAGGCCGGTACTGGCTGTCCGTGTACGACCAGACCCGCCCGCGCCGCGACAGCGGGATCTCCTCCAGATCGCCGCCCTGGCAACCCGGGTTGCGGCAGTGCGTGTCCTCGCGCGGGAAGAACACCGACCGGCACGCCGAGCAGCGCGTCCCGAGCAGCCGGAAGCCGTCCCCGTCCCCGGTGAACCACCCGGAGACCACAGGCGTGCGTGTACGCGACAACGTTCCTCCTCCGCAAGCAATCTGACGAGCAATCAGAATTTTGGCATGCGTACCCGGACTTGGGCAGGGTGAGGACATGACACGCCCCTTCAGCGCAGTCCGCGGCCTCGTCGCCGCACTCGTCGCCTTACTGACCGTGACCGCCGCGCCCGCCACCGCGCGTGCGTCCACCGACGACCGGGCACCCGCGGACTTCGTGGCCCTGAGCACCGTGGACCCGACGATCCTGCAGGAGATGCGCTACTTCACCCCGCACAACTTCGTCGGAGTACCCATCGAC
Source organism: Streptomyces sp. NPDC002588 (assembly GCF_040295925.1). Taxonomy (NCBI): domain Bacteria; kingdom Bacillati; phylum Actinomycetota; class Actinomycetes; order Kitasatosporales; family Streptomycetaceae; genus Streptomyces; species Streptomyces sp. NPDC002588. The sequence goes on along the minus strand of NZ_JBEOWF010000017.1, from coordinate 12,273 downwards.
GGCTACCAGCAGCCGATCTGCATCCTCACCCGCCCGGCGGCCGAAGCCCTCCATCGCGCACAGAGCCGGCTGCTCCGCCAGGGCTACTCGCTCAAGGTGTACGACTGCTACCGGCCCCAGCGCGCCGTCGACCACTTCGTCCGCTGGGCCGAGGACCTCGACGACCAGACGATGAAGGGGGAGTTCTACCCGGACGTCGACAAGACCCGCCTCTTCGAGGACGGTTACATCGCGGAGAAGTCCGGCCACAGTCGCGGCTCGACCATGGACCTCACCCTCGTGAAACTCCCCGCCCGCCACACCAGGCCGTACGTCCCCGGCGAACCCCTGGTCCCCTGTTACGCATCCCAGGCCGAGCGCTTCCCGGACAACTCGGTCGACATGGGCACCGGATACGACTGCTTCGACACCCTCAGCCATACTCTCGACCCGCGCATCCAGGGCGAGCAGCTCGCCAACCGGCTGCTACTGAAGGACACCCTGGAAGACCTCGGCTTCGTGAACCTCGCCGAGGAGTGGTGGCACTACACGTTCAAGCCCGAGTCCTACCCGGACACCTACTTCGACTTCCCGGTCTCCACCGAATCCCTCACCGCCGCGCACTGAGACACCCGTACGACGCCCTCCCCAAGATCGGATACGCTCCGCCGCGTGTCCGAAACTCTGCACTCCGATTCGAACTCCGCGCGCGACTCCCACTGTTCGAGTTGCGGAGCGCCCTACGGGGAGGGCGTCACCGGCTGGCCCCGCACCTGTCCGGCCTGCGCCGCCGTCGCCTACCGCAACCCGCTTCCGGTGGCCGTGGCGCTCCAGCCCGTCTACGACACGAAGGGCACCGCCCTGGTCGTCATCACCCGGACCATCGCCCCCGCGCGCGGAGGCATCGCCCTGCCCGGCGGCTTCATCGACGACCGGGAGGACTGGCGGCACGCCGTCGTCCGCGAACTCAGGGAGGAGACCGGCATCGAGGCCGCGAGCCGCGACGTACGGCTGGCCGACGCCATGAGCTCCCCCGACGGCCACCTGCTGCTGTTCGGGCTCCTCCCGGAGCGCCCCGCGGACCGCCTTCCGCAGTCGGCCGCCACCGACGAGACGGAGGGCTGGCACCTCCTGCACAGGCCGCTGGAGCTCGCCTTCCCCCTGCACACGCACGCCGTACGGGCGTTCTTCGAGGGCCGCTACATCTGAGCTCACCGCTCGCCGACGCCGCCGCGCACGCGCACGGGGTGGGACGGTTCGTACAGACCGTCCTCCCCCTCCCGCTCGACGACGACCTGCCGGCCCTCCCAGCGGGCGACGTACCGTTCCACCTCGGGCTCGTCCCAGCCGTCGCCCGTGTCCCACACCACCAGTCCGCCACCGGTCCGCCCCCGGGGCGGCGTCCACACCTCCAGCTCCAGCCCGCCGTCCTCCCCGCGCACCGGTATGACGGCACCCGCGCGCGCGAACACGGGGATGCGCGACAGCGGCGCGTCCACGAGCACCTGCCCCGGCCCTCGGTGCCTGCGTCCCGTGGCCGTGTCGTACCAGAGCCCCCGCGGCAGCTGCACGGCCCGCCGGTCGGCCCCCGAGGCGAGCACCGGCGCCACCAGAAGATGGTCACCCAGCAGGAAGGTGTCCTCACAGTCCCGCAACGCCCGGTCATCGGGCGCTCCCCACCACAACGGCCGCACATAGGGAGCCCCGGTACGCCGCGCCAGGTGGGCCAGCGTCATGAAGTACGGCAGCAGCCGCCGGCGTTCCACGAGTGCCACGCGCGCGTGCTCCAGCACCTCGGGACCGAACTCCCACGGTTCGCGGCGCCCCGCCCGCAGACTCGCGTGCGTACGGAACAACGGCAGGTACGCGCCCAGCTGGAACCACCGCAGATACAGCTCGGGCGACGGGCTGCCGTCGAAACCGCCCACGTCCGGCCCCGAGTACGGCACCCCGCACAGCCCGAGCCCCAACACCAGCGACAGCGACGCCCGCAGCCCGGGCCAACCCGTCGCGACATCCCCCGACCATGTCCCGCCGTAGCGCTGCAGACCTGCCCAGCCGGAGCGGGAGAACACGAACGGCCGCTCCCCCGGGACCAGTTCCCGCAGCCCCTCATAGGCCGCCCGGGCCATGCACAACGCGTACACGTTGTGCGCCTCGCGGTGATCGCCGCCGTACCCCTCCAGGTCGTGCCGGGCCGACCGGGGCAGTGTCGACTCGCCGAAGGCGGTGAACGACGTCGGCTCGTTCAGGTCGTGCCAGAAACCGGAGAATCCCTGTGCGATCCGCTCCGCGTACAGACCGCCCCACCACCGCCGCACGCCCGCGTGCGTGAAGTCGGGGAAGACGACCTCGCCCGGCCACGCCACGCCCCTCACCCGCCGCCCCGAGGCGTCCTTGACGAACGCGTCCGCGGCGAGACCGCTGTCGTAGACGGAGTCGCCCGGCTCGGCCTTGACCGCGGGATCGACGATCGACACCAGGCGTACACCGTCCCGCCGCAGCTCCTCGGCGAGCACCGGCAGCTTGGGGAAGCGGTCCTGGTCGACGGTGAACACGCGGTGGCCGTCGTAGTGGTCGATGTCCAGATGGACGGCGTCGAGCGGCAGACCGTGCTCGTGGTAGCCCGCGACGATCCGGCGAACCTCCTGCTCGCTGCCGAAGCCCCAGCGCGCGTGCTGATGCCCCAGCGCCCACGCGGGAGGCAGCGTGGGCGCCCCGGTGAGCGAGGCCCAGGCGAGAAGCACGCGCGCGGGAGTGCCCACCATCACCCAGCAGCGCAACGGGCCGCCGTCCATCCGAAGCTCGCACGACCCGGCCCGGTCGTGCCCCGACCCGGCCCCCTCCTCGCCCTCCCGCAGCGTCACCGTGCCGTCCCAGGACGTGTCGTGGAACACCAGATGCGTGCCCGCGTCGGCCACCACCAGCTGAACCGGCATCGTCAGATACAGCGGATCGTCCCCCCGGTCGAACGCGTGTCCGGGATCCGTGTTCCACAGCCGGTACGCCCCTTCGCGCAGCCGCGGTCCGGACGCCCGCCCGCCCAGCCCGAAGAACCGCGCGTCCGCCGCCACCTCCGAACGCTGCATCCAGCGCGCCGGACCACCGTCCCGCGGCTCCCACCAACGCGGCGGGAGGTCACGGCGCAGCGTGACCCCGCCCGGCGTGCACACCTCGATCGCCCCGTGCCGCGAGACCACGACCGTGACCCGCTCGGCCACGACCCGCCAGCCGCCGTCCTTGTCCGGCTCCAGCACCGCCCGGGGGTCCGGCTCCGGGCAGCGGCCGGCCAGCGCGTACGACGGCTCGGGCTCCGCGCCGTCCCAGCTCCAGAAGACCGCCCCGTTCGCAGCCACCAGGATCCTCAGCTCCGAGCGGCCGAACCGGAGCGTGCCGCCACCGGCCGCCGGCTCCACCTCCTGCACCGGACCCGGCACCCGCGCCCGCTCGACGCCCCGCGCGGGCAGCCCGGTCGCGTCGGCCCGCCTCCGGCGCCACGCGGACCGTACGGTGCGCAGACCCTGGCCCACCCCCGCCGAACCGACCGCTTTCATCGAACGCACCAGGTCACGACCGTCCATGCTGTTCACCCTGCCACTCACCACTCCACACACGCGTGTCGTTCAACTGCCGTTCACCCGCGCCGGAACCACTTCTTCACAATCACGGACGGCGCGGGGCGCACCCTGGTGCAGAAGTCGATCACATGGCATCGTCCCTGTCAGCCGCGTCCCGCGCCCGACCCAGCAGGTGCGCGGGAGACGCACACGACGCGCCACCCTCCGGGAGCCGCCACCATGCCGACCGTGAACCCCGAGCCGCTCTGGCGGCCCGATCCGCAGCGCATCCAGCAGGCCCAGGTCACCAGGTTCCAGGCCTGGGCGGCCGAGCACCACCAAGCCCCCGCCGAAGGCGGGTATCCGGCCCTGCACCGCTGGTCCGTCGACGAGCTGGAGACGTTCTGGAAAGCCGTCGCGGAATGGTTCGACGTGCGGTTCTCGACGCCCTACGCGCGCGTGCTGGGCGACCGCGCCATGCCCGGGGCCCAGTGGTTCCCCGGAGCCACGCTGAACTACGCCGAGCACGCGCTGCGCGCGGCCGCCACCCGCCCGGACGAACCGGCCCTGCTGTATGTCGACGAGTCCCACGCCCCGCGCCCCACGACCTGGTCCGAGCTGCGCGGCCAGGTCGGCTCGCTGGCCGCGCGGCTGCGTGCCCTCGGTGTCCGCCCCGGCGACCGCGTAAGCGGCTACCTCCCGAACATCCCGCAGGCCGTCGTCGCCCTCCTGGCCACCGCCGCCGTGGGCGGTGTGTGGACCTCCTGCGCCCCCGACTTCGGCGCCCGCAGCGTCCTCGACCGCTTCCAGCAGGTCGAACCGGTCGTCCTGTTCACCGTCGACGGCTACCGCTACGGCGGCAAGGAGCACGACCGCCGGGACATCGTCGCCGAACTGCGCCGCGAACTGCCCACCCTGCGCGCCGTCGTGCACATCCCGCTCCTCGGCACCGAGGCCCCGGAGGGAGCCCTGGAGTGGTCGGCCCTCACGGCCGGCGACGAGGAACCCGTCTTCGAACAGGTGCCCTTCGCCCACCCCCTGTGGGTGCTCTACTCCTCCGGTACGACCGGCCTGCCCAAGGCCATCGTCCAGTCCCAGGGAGGCATCCTGGTCGAGCACCTCAAGCAGCTCGGCCTGCACTGCGACCTGGGCCCCGAGGACCGTTTCTTCTGGTACACCTCGACCGGCTGGATGATGTGGAACTTCCTCGTCTCCGGCCTCCTGACGGGCACCACGATCGTCCTGTACGACGGCAGCCCCGGTCACCCCGACACCGGCGCCCAGTGGCGCGTCGCCGAACGCACGGGAGCCACCCTCTACGGCACCTCGGCGGCGTACGTCATGGCCTGCCGCAAGGCGGAGGTCCACCCCGCGCGCGACTTCGACCTCTCGAAGATCCGGTGCGTCGCCACCACGGGCTCGCCCCTTCCGCCCGACGGTTTCCGCTGGCTGCACGACGAGGTCCGCGACGACCTCTGGATCGCCTCGGTCAGCGGCGGCACCGACGTGTGCTCCTGCTTCGCCGGAGCCGTCCCGACCCTTCCCGTGTACACCGGCGAGCTGCAGGCGCCGAGCCTCGGCACGGACCTGCAGTCGTGGGATCCGAACGGTCACCCCCTCGTCGACGAGGTGGGCGAACTCGTCGTCACCAACCCCATGCCGTCCATGCCGGTCCACTTCTGGAACGACCCCGACGGCAGCCGCTACCACGACAGCTACTTCGACACCTATCCCGGCGTGTGGCGCCACGGCGACTGGATCACCCTCACCTCACGCGGCTCGGTCGTCATCCATGGCCGCTCCGACTCGACGCTCAACCGCCAGGGCGTGCGCATGGGCTCCGCCGACATCTACGAGGTCGTCGAGCGGCTCCCCGAGATCAAGGAGTCCCTGGTCATCGGCATCGAACAGCCCGACGGCGGCTATTGGATGCCCCTCTTCGTGCACCTCGCCCCAGGGGCCGTCCTCGACGAGACCCTCCTCGGCCGGATCAAACAGGCCATTCGCGAGCAGCTCTCGCCGCGTCATGTCCCCGACGAGGTCATCGAGGTGCAGGGGGTCCCGCACACCCTCACCGGGAAACGCATCGAAGTCCCCGTCAAGCGCATCCTTCAGGGCACCCCGCTGGACAAGGCGGTCAACCCGGGCTCCATCGACAACCTGAACCTCCTCCACTTCTACGAGGACCTCGCTCGCAAGCGTGCCTGACGCCCGCAGAGGTCCCCTCAGCCGCCGTAGGTGGCCTCGGACTCGCCCAGCACCACGGCGAAGTCCGAGGCCAGCCGCACCGCGTCGAGGGTCTCCAGCTCGGCCACGGAGATCCGCACGCCCGGCCCGGCCGCCAGCCTGAAGCGCGCCCCCGCCGCGACCCACCAGCCGTACGACCGCAGTCCGTTCACCACGGCCGACTCGTCCCGCACCGGCACCCACAGGTTCAGCCCGCTCACCCCGTGCGCCGGGACGCCACGGGCCGCCAGTTCCCGCACGAGCGTCTCCCTGCGCAGCGCGTACGTCTCACGCGCGCGTGACGCCAACGCGCGTGTGGAGTCGTCCGTCAGCAGCCCGTGCACCGTCTCCTGAAGGAGATGACTGACCCAGCCGGAGGTCAACAGCAGCCGTCCGTCGTGCCGGGCCAGGGTGGTCGCGTCGCAGGCCGCGGCCGCCCACCGCAGATCGGTGCCGAGGAACTTGCTCACGGTGCGCACATGCACCCAGCGCGGCAGCCCGCCCGAGGTCAGCGTCCGCAGCGGAGCGCCCGCCACCGCCGAGGCGTGGTCGTTCTCGACGACCAGCAGATCGGGCTCGTCCCGCAGGACCTCGACGAGCTCGTCCCTGCGCTCTGCCGAGAACCGGCCACCCCAGGGGTTCTGCGCCCGCGGACTGCACACCAGCGCGCGAACGCCCGCGCGCACGGCCGTCCGCAGCTCGTCGGGGCGCACGCCCTGGTCGTCCACGGCCACCGGGACGATACGCAGCCCCAAGGCCGAGACCAGGTCCAGCAGATGGTGATAGCCGGGATCCTCCATCGCCACGGCGTCCCCGGGCCGCAGCTCCACGGACAACAGCCGCCCGATCAGGTCCAGCGCTCCGTGCGCGAACGTCACGTGCTCCACCGGGACGCCGTCCGGCCGCAGCCAGTCCCGCACGGTTTCCTCCAGCCGCTCCAGCCTGGGCGTCGAACGGTGCGAGCGGGCCCCGGGGGACAGGCGTGAGGGCGGCACCAGACCGGGCAGCAACGCCGGATCCGGATGCCCCCCGGCCAGGTCCCGCAACCCCTCCGGCACCCTCGGCGGTCTGCGCGACGCCACGGAGGGCACCGGCGCCACCACCGTGCCGCCCCGCCCGCGCGTGACGACGATGCCGCGACCGCGCAGCTCCTTGTAGGCCGTCGCGACCGTGCCGGGACTCACGCCGAGTTCGTCCGCGAGCCGCCGTACCGGAGGCAACGCGGCCCCCGGGCCCAACGCCCCGTCGGCCACACCCCGTTCGACCGAAGCGGCAATCCCCTTGGCCGTCGTACCACTGATCCCATATTGTGTTGCCACATTGCAGATTATGTATCAGTACATAACTTCGCGCAAGGGGGAGCCAGTGCCGACGATCCGTCGCGCAGCCAAAACGCCGAGCCGTCTGCCGGGAGGCCGCGACGGCCGAAGAATGCTGACCATCGCCTTCGTCGACCGCATCGGAAGCGGCCTGTGGGCCTCCGTCAGCGTCCTGTACTTCACCTTCGTGTCAGGCCTCTCCATCACCCAGGTCGGCACCCTCGCCGCGACGGCCGGAGCCCTGGGCATCGCCGGCGCCCCCATCGGCGGCCGCCTCGCGGACCGCTTCCCGCTCACCCGCGTACTCGTCACCGTCCAACTCCTGCGTGCCCTCGCCTCCTTCGCCCTGCTCACCACCGACCGCTACGCCCTCCTGCTGCTCTTCACCGCCGTCGGCGGCTGCGGCGACCGCGCCGCCAATGTCCTGACCAGGCTCTACGCCACCCGCATCGCCGGCCCCGACCGCGTCCGGTACCAGGCGGTCCAGCGCACCGTCGCCAACGCCGGCTGGGCCCTCGGCGGCCTCACCGCGGCGGCGGCCCTCGCCCTCGGCAGCACCGCCGCATACCGATGGCTCCTCGCGGGAGACGCCCTCTCCTTCGTCGCCTCAGCGCTCCTCACCCTCCGCTGCGGAGAACCCCGCTCCCACTCCCGCACCGTGACCACCTCGAAGAAGGCCAGGCCCACCACCACACCCACCGGCCCCTGGCGCGACCGCACCTACCTCGCCTACGTCGCCACCGACACCGTCCTCTTCCTCGACGACGCCGTCTTCAAGGTCGGCCTGCCCCTGTGGATCGCCCACACCGGCACCGCACCGCACGGCCTCGCGCCCCTACTGCTCGTCCTCAACAACGTGATGGTCGTGGCGCTCCAGGTCCCCCTGGCCCGCTTCGGCGCGACCACGCCCGCCGCCCGCGCCCTCCTGATCCCGCTCTCGGCGACCTTCGCCCTGGCGGGCCTCGCCATGGCCGCGTCGACGACCGGCGGAACCACCGCCACCACCCTCTCCCTCACGGCCGCGGCCGTACTCTTCACCCTCGCCGAGATGCTCCACGCCACCATCGCCTGGGAACTCTCCGTCGCCCTCGCCTCCGACACCGCCCAGGGCGCCTACCTCGGTGTCCACGGACTGGCCCAGGCCGCCCAACGCAGCATCGGACCACTCGCCGTCACCACCGCGATAGCCACCGGACCCCTCGGCTGGCTCACCTTCGGCACCGCCATCGCCGTGACCTGCACGATTCAGCACCGCCTGGTCCGAGACCGCCTCACTCAAAAGGCATTGTCAGTGCCGTCGATTACTGTGAGTGAGCATTGATCGACCGTGCTCACAGGGGGAAACATGGCACACACCGACACCCAGACGATGCGCCGCGTCCTGCGCCGTGAAATCGCCGGCACCATCGGCCTGCTCACCGACGAACACGACTTCCGTGCCATGCGGCGCTACCGCAGCTTCACCTTCGACGACCACGCCACCTACCTCCGCCAGGTCGAGGACCTCCTCAAGACCCGCGCCCTGCAGGGCACCCACACCACCGTGGCCCTCTTCGACCCGCAGGAGTACGCCGAGTACTGCACCGCCAGGAACCTCGACCCCGACCTCCCCGCCAACCGCACCCGCTTCACGGCCCAGCTCGCGACAACCGGCCCCACCATCCCCTACGAGGGCCAACCCCTCACCGACCTCGTCCCCGCCCTGGTCGACGAAGCCGTACGCCAGGCCACCTGGGAGTACGCCGCCACCCTCCTGTCCCGCCTCGGCGCCTGCGCGACCTGCGGCGAGGACATCGGCCGCGCGGCCTTCACCCGGGCCTCCGACCTCGTGGCCCGCATCCTCGACACCGCACCACCCGGCAACAGGCACCTCGTCTGCAGCGTCACCGGCACCCCCGAGACCCTCCTCGCCGTCCTCTACGCGGACGACGAGAGCGACGGCACCACCCAGTTCGACGAGGCCGAAGCCATGGAGTTCACCACCGTCCTCGCCCTCGGCCTCGCCACCCGGGGCCCCGGCGGCCTCGTCATGCGCACCACGGCCCCCGGCACGCCCGACCGGATCTACGGCTGGCGGATGCGCGGCGACGGCCTCGAACCCCTGACCGCCGGCGAGGTCTTCGACGCCTACTGCACCGACGCCGAATCCGGAGACCTCATCTCACCCGAGTCCGGCGTGGACTACGGCGTCCCCCCGGACCTCGGCCTGGAAGGACCGCTGCCGGACCACCACCACTGAGCGCCCCGGCACCGGAACGAGCAGGGCGCCCCACCCGAAGGCGGAGCGCCCTGCTCACCGACCGGAGCCGCGGCCGTCCGGCTACTCGCCGGACAGCACGGCCTGCACCGCGTCGCGCGCCTCCTCGGCACTGTCCGTCGCACGTGCCGCCGCCGCGGCACGCTCGCACTGCGCCAGCGTGTACTTCGCCAGCGTCGCCCGCACATAGGGAATCGACGCCGAACCCATGGAAAGAGAGGTGACACCCAGACCGGTCAGCACACACGCGAGCAGCGGATCGGACGCGGCCTCACCGCACACGCCACAGCTCCTGCCCTCGGCCCTGGCCGCCTCGGCGGCCAGCGCGACCAGGTCGAGCAGCGCGGGCTGCCACGGATCCTGCAGCCGAGACACCGCACCCACCTGCCGGTCGGCGGCGAACGTGTACTGGGCGAGGTCGTTCGTCCCCAGCGACAGGAACTCGACCTCCTGAAGAATCGAACGAGCCCGCAGGGCGGCCGACGGAATCTCCACCATCGCGCCGAACTTCGCCCGCAGCCCCGCCTCGCGGCACGCGTCCGCGAACGCCTTGGCGTCGGCACGGTCCGCCACCATCGGAGCCATCACCTCGAGGTGGACCGGCAGCCCCTCGGCCGCCTTCGCCAGCGCCGTCAGCTGGGTGCGCAGTACCTCCGGATGATCCAGCAGCGTGCGCAGACCGCGCACACCCAGCGCCGGATTCGGCTCGTCCGCCGGAGTCAGGAAGTCCAGCGGCTTGTCGGCACCCGCGTCCAGCACCCGCACGACCACCCGCCCTTCGGGGAACGCCTCGAGCACCTGCCGGTACGCCTCGACCTGCTTCTCCTCGGACGGCGCGTTCTTGCTGTCGTCCAGGAAGAGGAACTCGGTACGGAAGAGCCCGACGCCCTCCGCGCCCGCCTCCACGGCGGCCGGTATGTCCGCCGGTCCGCCGACGTTCGCCAGCAGCGGCACCTTGTGACCGTCGGCCGTGGCACCCGGCCCGGTCGAGGCGGCCAGCGCCGCCTTGCGCGCCGCGGCCGCAGCCTCGAGCTCCGCCTTCTTCGCGTCGCTCGGGTTCACGAAGATCTCACCGGTGCTGCCGTCGACGGCGATCATCGTGCCCTCGGCCAGCTCACCGGCGCCCGGCAGCGCCACGACGGCCGGCACCCCGAGCGCGCGGGCCAGGATCGCGCTGTGACTCGTCGGCCCGCCCTCCTCGGTCACGAAACCGAGCACCAGCGTCGGGTCCAGCAGCGCGGTGTCGGCCGGCGCCAGGTCCCGGGCCACCAGCACGTAGGGCTCGTCGCTGTCCGGAACACCCGGCATCGGGACGCCCAGCAGACGCGCGACGATACGATTCCGCACATCGTCCAGGTCGGCCACACGACCGGCGAGGTACTCCCCGGCTCCGGCCAGCAATTCGCGGTAGGCGGCGAACGCGTCGTACACGGCACGCTCGGCCGTGCTGCCGACTGCGATGCGTCGCTCGACGTCCGCCATCAGTTCGGGGTCCTGGGCCATCATGGCCTGCGCCTCGAGCACGGCCTGGGCCTCACCCCCCGCCAGGTTGCCGCGCGCCATCAGGTCGGCCGCAACGGCCTCCACGGCCTGACGGGCGCGCCCCGGCTCACGTTCCGCGTCCTCCGCCGGTATCTGCTTGGCCGGCGGCTCGAGCACCGCCGTTCCCATGTGCCGAACCTCGCCGATCGCCACACCGTGACTCACGCCGACGCCTCGCAGCGTTGTCTCCATCTCACCCGTCTCCGATAGTGCGGCGGGTCCCGCCGCCGCGGTGGTAGTCCTTCGTGCAGGTGTGCCGTCCGTCCACGACGGCACCGGCATCACTGCCAGGAAAAGAGAACGTCGCCGGCCTTCACGTCGCCGTCCTCGCGGAGTTCACCGAGGGCGTCGGCCGTGGCCTCCAGAGCCACGACGGGGCACACGGGGGACTTGCCGGCCTCTTCGACGGCCGCCGGGTTCCAGCGCACGATGCTCTGACCGCGGGTCACCGTGTCGCCCTTGCTCACGAGGAGTTCGAAGCCCTCACCGTTGAGCTGCACGGTGTCGATTCCGAGATGGGTGAGCACCCCGTGTCCCTCGGTGTCGACGACCACGAAAGCGTGCGGGTGGAGGGAGATGATCACCCCGTCCACGGGTGCGACCGCCTCGGAAGGCTCACGCACGGGGTCGATCGCCGTGCCCGGGCCGACCATGGCCCCGGAGAAGACCGGATCCGGCACCGCTGCCAGTCCGATGGCGCGTCCTGCAAGGGGGGACGTCACGGTGGTCATAAGGGGCCTCCCGGGGGTGGAGATGTACATGGGCCGTTACTGCAGGTCCAGGACGGGCGCACTGTGCAGCAGGGTATGTCATATGAAGTACCGGTTCCGCACGAGGCCCGACCGTGGTCTAGACCACTAGCGTAGTGGATTTGCGCCCTCTCTGCGGCCCCCTGTACAGTCGGACTCCTGCTTGAGGGTGAGCGACGCGATCAAGCGCGCCCACCAAGCAGCATCCAACTCGGTCAGAGTCAGATCCCATCTTCGGATCATCTTCCGCATGCCTGCGGAACGGTGGTCAGAGAGACGGAAAAACCCTGATAGAGTTGAAAACGCAAGACCGAAGGGAAGCCCGGAGGAAAGCCTGAGAGAGTCTCTCGGGTGAGTACAAAGGAAGCTTTCGTTCCTTGAGAACTCAACAGCGTGCCAAAAATCAACGCCAGATATGTTGATACCCCGTCCCCGGCAGTGATAGCCGAGGATGAGGTTCCTTTGAAATAAACACAGCGAGGACGCTGTGAACGGTCGGGCTTATTCCGCCTGACTGTTCCGCTCTCGTGATGTGTGCACCGCCGGTAGTAATTTACCGGCCGAGTAAACATTCACGGAGAGTTTGATCCTGGCTCAGGACGAACGCTGGCGGCGTGCTTAACACATGCAAGTCGAACGATGAA